>JAAVXQ010000104.1 GCA_022790685.1 Clostridia bacterium | reverse complement strand
TTTCTATTCATTATTCCTTTTTCTGCTGGATCTACAGCTAAAGCTAATGCTGGTAATGAATCTGTTACTAAATTAATCCATAATATTTGTACTGGTAATAATGGCTCTAAAGCACCAATTAGCTCTGCTGGTATTCCAAAAACACTAGCTAAAACAGGTGTTAAAAGAATTGCTATAAATAAAACTACTATTTCTCCGACATTACTTGAAAGTAAAAATTGAATTGCTTTTAAAATATTATCATAAATTCTTCTTCCTTCTTCTACTGCTGATACCACTGTTGCAAAATTATCATCTGTAAGTATAACATCAGCTGCTTCTTTTGCTACATCTGTTCCTACAACTCCCATCGCACATCCTATGTCTGCTTTCTTAAGAGCTGGAGCATCATTTACTCCATCACCTGTCATAGCAACAATCTCTCCATTAGCTTGCCAAGCTCTTACAATACGAACTTTGTGCTCTGGAGATACTCTTGCATAAACTGAAATATTTCTTACATTATTTTTTAGCTCTTCATCTGACATTTTTTCTAATTCAGCTCCAGTTATTGCTTCACTTTCTTCTTTTAAAATTCCTAATTCTTTAGCAATAGCTGTTGCTGTAATTTTATGGTCTCCTGTAATCATAACAGTTTTAATTCCAGCTGATATACATTTTTTTACAGCTTCTTTTGCTTCTTCTCTAGGAGGGTCTATCATTCCTACCATTCCTACAAAAGTAAGTCCTGATTCTAGGTTTTTAACGTCTTCATCTGTTAATGTATGATTTATAACTTTATATCCTACTGCTAGTACTCTTAAAGCATTTTTTGCCATTTCTGTATTAGACTCTTGAATTTTAGTTTTATAATTTTCTAAATCAGTTTTAGTATCTCCATTTTCCTCATATTGTTTACAACATTTTAAAAGTTCATCAACTCCACCTTTTGTATATACTATAAAGTTATCACCTACTTTATTTACTGTTGTCATTAACTTTCTATCAGAATCAAAAGGCACTTCTGCAACTCTTATATATCTTGATATTACATCATACTCTTCACCTTCATTTAATTCTACAATATTTTGTTCTTTTACTTTTTCAGAATATTTAATAGTATCTGCCATATCAATTAAAGCTGTTTCTGTTGGATCACCTGATAAAGTACCATCTTCTTTTATTTTTGTATCATTACAAAGCATTAAAGCTTCTATTAGTAATTTGTTTTCTTCATTTATTTTTTCTATTTTCTCTAAGTCTACGAGTTCTCCATTATAAAAAACCTTTTTTACTGTCATTTTATTTTGTGTTAAAGTACCTGTTTTATCTGAACATATAACTGATGCACTTCCTAAAGTTTCTACTGCTGGTAATTTTTTTACAATAGCATTTTTCTTAACCATTCTTTGTACACCTATTGCTAAAACAATTGTAGACACAGCAGCTAATCCTTCTGGTATTGCAGCAACAGCAAGAGATACAGCTGTCATAAACATATGTATTGGCTCTTTTCCATAAATTGTTCCAACAACAAAAATTATTGCACATATGACAAGTGCTACTATTCCTAAAGTTTTTCCTAAATTATTTAATTTTACTTGAAGTGGTGTTTCTTCATCTTCTGCCTCATTAATCATTGTAGCTATTTTACCAACTTCTGTGTTCATTCCTGTTTCTACAACAATACCTTTTCCTCTACCATATGTTATTAAACTAGATGAAAATAGCTGATTTGTTCTATCTCCTATTCCAATTTCTTTTTCTTCTATAGGATCAGACATTTTTTCTACTGCTACTGATTCTCCTGTTAAAGCTGACTCTTGAGATTTTAAGTTAACAGCTTCTATAATTCTTAAATCTGCTGGTATAAAATCTCCTGTATCTAAAACTACAATATCTCCTGGTACAAGTTCTGCTGACTGAACAACTACTAAATTTCCATTTCTTACAACTTTTGCAACATGACTGCTAAGTTTTTGAAGTGCTTCTAAAGACTTTTCTGCTTTATTTTCTTGTGCAACTCCTATTATAGCATTTACAATTACAACAACTAAAATAATTATTGAGTCTGTAAATCCTTCTCCTTCTTTTACTCCAATAATTCCAGATACAATTGCAGCAATTATAAGAATAATAATCATGAAGTCTTTAAATTGTTCTAAAAATTTTTGAATTAAACTTTTTTTCTTTTTTGCTTTTAATTCATTTTTGCCAAATTCTTCTTGTCTTTTCTTAACTTCCTGATCAGTTAAACCTTTCTCTATATCTGTAGAAAGCTCTTTTGCAGTATCTTTTACAGATAAGTTAAACCAATTTTCTTTCATTTTCTTCCTCCTTAATATATATTTAATATTTTATTTACCTCTTCAAATGAAGCTTCCTTTGTAAGAACTATATCAAAAGCTTTATTATAATGTTCTAAGTTCTCTTCTATTTTTTCATCTAAAAATCCTACTGTTATAGTTTTAATTAAATCTTCTTTTTTTACCATTTTCAAATCTGCTATTCCATCACCTAAAAGTAATATATTATTTCTTTTTTCAATTTTATTAAGTATTTCTTGTGGAAGTTTTATTACATTTTTATTAAGTGCATGTATAGTTTCTCCTTCTAACTTTTCAATAACTCCAGCTTTGAATTTTATAAGATTACTTAATATATAAATATTATCAAAATAACAGTTTTCAGTTATCAAAAATTCTTCAATTACATTTTTTATTCCTGCTGATACAATTATTACTGGAACATTTTTTTCCTTCATTTTACTCAAAAATTCTTTAGCACCAGCTCTAAATAGCAATATATGTTCAGCTACAGATTTTTTTATAAACTCCTCTTTTAGTCCATATTCAAAAAACAATCCTACATGTCTTTTCCACCATTCAGACATATACTCTGATTTTTTCTCATCTGAAATAGTACTATCTATTTCTATTGGTCTATAATATTCATATAATTCATTTCTTCTTTTATGGTATTCTGTGTTATCCTTATTACTGTTTGCAACCACTCCCCAAGTACTTATAGATTTTCCTTCGGTTAAAGTTTTATCAAAATCTGCAATAATATAATAGTCTTCTGGATTTGTAAATTTAACTCTTTCAAGCTTTTCCTGGTTATTTATATATTCCATTGTTCCTCCTATAACTAGTTATTACTTATAAATTTTAGAATTTCTTCTGCCAAAATTTCTTCTTTTCCTGTATATCCATGATTAGCACCATCAATAAAATTTATATTTTTATTATCATTTTTCACTTGATTTTTTAATAGTTTGCATAAATCTTTGGCATTTTGTTCTATCATTTCATTAACATTTCCCCATCTCATAAACAAGGGTGTTGATATATTATTTAAAACTTCAAAATCATTATTTTCACTATATTTTGCAAAATCTATTTCTTTACAATATTTAGTATATCTTAAATAAGTTTTTACTGATATTGGATGAATAAAAGCTTTATATGGCATTAGTTCATATAAACTTTTTTCTTTTTCTTTATCTTCTGCAAATTTAAAATACTCTTCAAATTTTTCTTTACTATATACCTTAATAGCTCTTGGAATATCTATTAATGATAGTAAAATTATTCCTTTTATATATTTTAGAAGTTCACTGTTTTCCTCTTTTAATTTATTATAAGTATACACTGTTTTCGTAGCACCTAAGCTATGCCCTTGTAAATATATTTCCTCATATCCCAATTCTACAGCTTTTAATATCGCTCCTTTTATATCAAAATATCCTTCTATAACATCTTCATATGTAGTTCCACCTAAGTTTTGCTCTTCTTTTTCATCTATAATTTTTTTTGTATATTTAACAAGTTCACTACCTCTATTATTGTATCCTAAAAAGTCTATTCCATTTTCTACACATTTGCTGGCAATAACTTTTTCTCTTTCTTTAAAACAATTACTACTCATTCCATGTGTAGCAATCAATATTTTATTATTATTATTGCTTGTTATAAATCCATTTAAAATCATTCCATCTTGCACTTTAAAATCTATTAATGAAACTTGCATATTTATTCCCTTCTTGCTTAAATATAATTTAAAAAGACCTTTAAAGAAACAAACTTTTTAAGCTATTTGTCTCTTTAAAAGTCTCACTACCTCTACAAAATTGGCTACTAACCAGATACTTTTTTAGTATCGAGATTGTTGATTAGTAATTTATAGCTACTCCCTTTTAAACTTGTTATTTGAATTATACTAAATGCTAACATATTTTTCAAGTATTTTTTTATTTTACTTATTTAATAATTAAAATTATATTGTATTATTACTTTTATAATATCTTTATGAACTTTTTATGAACTAATTTTAATTATCTTATTACATATTTGCCTTTCTTGACTTCTTATAAATTTGAAAAATAAGGAAAAATATGTTATAATATATGTGTAAGTAATTTGCAAGCAACGTTCCGTATTGGAAAAGTAGAAAGGGAGTTTTTTTAATGACAAAATGGTTTGCACTCGTAGCTTTCATCACTGGCATGCTCCTTACTAAAGAGTGGAAAAACATTCGGAAACTCGGCAAAGAGGATTTAGTTATAGGAATCTTAGCAGGCATCTTTACCATTGCTTTTTTCTCTTTGATGTTTGCTGTAACTAGTTGGATTGCTCATAAGTTTCCTGTCTTTCTCTTTGGTGGCTTTGGCATCTATCTGGTATATCGTATTATCCGTGTCCGTCTTCTCCCCAAACATAAAGAAAAGAAAAACCTGCGGTAACAATCGCAGGTTTTCTTTTTATATTTGTACTAAAATTCCCCCTGTTGCAATATTATGTAAATTATGTTATAATAAAGTTCTAAAATATTTGAAAGGGTGATATTTTATGTTATATGTAAATATCAAACTTGATGATAAAAAGCAGTTTATTTTTGATGCTAGCCTTCGGAGAATCCTCT
>JAAVXQ010000103.1 GCA_022790685.1 Clostridia bacterium | reverse complement strand
TATTGCAGAAATTATGCCCGCTGGTCCACCACCTATAACTATTACTTTCATATTATTTCCTTTTATATTTTATTTGCACCTTAATTCATATTATTTATATATGTCTTTATAAATTCATATGTAAACTCTTGACAAGCTTTTGCTGTTTCTATGTCAAATTTTTCTCCTGTCATTTCATTATTTGAAATAACTTTAAAAGAAATAACAGGTATATTAAACATATTTGCAAGTTTATATATACTTACACTTTCCATTTCTTCACAAGAAGTTTTAAAATTCTTATTCAACCAACTAATTCTATCAACTTCTCTGTTCCAAACATCTCCACTTCCTATTCTTCCTGTATAGACATTTCCATATTGATATTTAGACTGTATGTCTTCTGATAGTTCTACCATATCTTTATCAGCATTATATATTATCAGTTCATCCTCAGCGCCAGTATGAAATTCTTGTATTTTCCAATCAAATGGGTTCATTCCTCTTCCTAATTGTCTTACTCCAGTTTTCATACTATTTATATTTACAACACTTTCACCTATAATCAAGTCAAATTTATGTATATTGTACTCATGACTTCCTGAAGTACCTCCATTTATTATTGCTATTGGCTTATATTTTTGTATTGCCATAGTAAGTGATATAGCTGTGTTTATTACTCCAACTTTTGTTTTTAAAATAACTATTGGATAACTTTTAATAGTACCTTCATATATTTCAAAGGAATTTTCTAATTTAAAAACTGAATCTTCCAATTTTGAAATTAAAATTTCCAATTCTGAACTCATTGCTCCAGTTATTAATATTGGATTTTTATTCATACTTCCTCCTATACAATAAATTTTTATTATCTTGCAAAAGATTTATATTAATTCAAAATATTCTGTATAGCCTTTAATACTCCTAGTTTTCCATATTCGTATGTAAGTCCACCTTGTTGAAAGGCTACAAAGGGCTCTCTTATAGGAGCATCACAAGAAAGTTCAATAGAAGATCCCATTGTAAATGCTCCAGCAGCCATAATTACTTTATCTGTATATCCTGGCATATCCCATGGTTCAGGAATAGAATTTGAGTCTATTGCTGAACCCATTTGAATTCCTTGACAATATTTTATTAAATCTTCTGGATTACCAAATTCTATTGTTTGAACAATATCTGATCTTTTATCATTATATCTAGGATTAACTTTATAACCTAATTTTTCTAGCATTAAACTTGTGAATACTGCAGTTTTTAAACTACTTGCCACAACACTTGGAGCCATATAAATACCTTGTAAAATATTTTTGTTTATTCCAAGTGTTGGTCCGACCTCTTTTCCTTGACCTGGTGCTGTTAGTCTTTCAGCTGAAAGTTCAACCAATTCTCTTTTTCCTACTATATATGCACCATTTGGAGCAATTCCTCCTCCTAGATTTTTAATCAAAGAACCAACCATTATATCTGCTCCTACTGCTATTGGTTCTATATCATCTACAAATTCACCATAACAATTGTCAACCATTATAATAACTTCTTGATTTACTTTTCTTATTTCTTTAATAATATTTTCTATTCTATCTATTGTTATACTATTTCTTAAACTATATCCCTTTGAACGTTGTATTTCAATTAATTTAATATTTTTATTTTTTACTCTTTCTACTATTTTTTCTGTATCAAATTCATTACCTATTAAATCAATTTGTTCATATTTAATATTGTAAGACATAAGTGAACTATTATTTTGCTCTATTCCAATTATTGAATCTAATGTGTCATATGGTTTTCCACATATACTAAGCATTGTATCACCTGGTCTTAACATAGCAAAAAGTGCTACTGTTAAAGCATGTGTTCCTGAAATAAATTGTGTTCTAACTAGAGCATCTTCAGCATCTAAAACTTCTGCAAAAATCTCTTCTATCGTATCTCTTCCTATATCTCCATATCCATACCCTGTTGTTCCATTAAAATGTACTTCTGCAATTTTTTTATTTTGGAAGGCTTTTAAAACTTTCAAACTATTTCTAAGTGCTCTATCATCTATTTTTTTAAATTCTTCTTTTAATTCATTTTCTACTTCACTTGCTAATTCTTCTAGTTTTTCACTTATACCAAATTCTTTATACATTTTAATTCTCCTTTATTCTTTTAATTCTATACATTGAACTGTTTCTGATTGTTGAAGCAAATATTTTCCTATAAATTGTGGAAAATAATAGTATTCTATTTCATAAGTAGGTACTACTATTACATTTCCATCTTCATCTATTACTCCCCAAGTATTATCTTGCATAATTCCAGCAAAGCCATATTCATTTAGTTCTGTTACTATATCATATTTAGGACTCACTTTTACTTCACCATTTCTATCTGCAAATCCCCATTTTCCATCTTTATTAATTGCATATAATTTATTATTTGGATATACTTTTGTATTTTCTACAAATTCTCCGTCTTTATTTAAATATTTCATCTCTGTTTCTGAATATACCACAGTATACTCTTCTGTACGTTTACGTACAACCGCATTTTGCATTGTAAGTATTTTTTCTAGTTTTTTAGAATATATATCTACACTTCCATCTTCTTTTCTGGCTTCTAGCATATTAGTTCCATCTATAACTAATATATATTCATATTCTGGTTTAACTTCTTCTCCTGACCATACATTTATAACACTTGCTTTTTCTCCTTCTTTTGTTACTATAAAATAATCATCAAAAGCATACTCTACTGATATATAATTATCATTTAGCGTAATATCTTTACTTATTATACTATAATATCCTTTTTCATCTTTGGCTATAAAATACGAAGGATTTTTTGTTTCTGTCATACTTACATAACTAGCAGTATTTACAACATTTCCATGAATATCATATAGTACTGTTTTTTCATCTTTTTCAGTAGATATATAATCTCCAGCTATCAAATATTTCTTAAATTCTGGTTTTAATATTTCTTTCCCATTTAATGAATAAAATCCATATTTGCCTGTTTTTTCAACTGCAAATATTTTTGATGTGCTAAAATATACAATAGATTGAAAATTATTTTTTATTAAAACTTTTCCATTTTCTAGAACACCTTTTTTACCTCTATCCATAAAAATTAAAAAAATATCATCTTTGCTATTTTCTTGAATTCTTGTTATAGATTCATACTTTGGCTCTACTAATATTTTCCCTGTGTAGTCACTATAACCATATAATATTCCAGTTTTCGTTTTTTCAGATATTATATAACCAGTTTTTGAATATTCCTCTTTTTCTGAATAATATTCATCACTTTTTACATAATTATACTTTACAGGTATTATTTCTTTTCCTGTACTATCTATTATTCCATACTTTCCATCTTTTTTTACTAATATACTACCTGGCTTACCACTAAGAGATGAAACATTTTCATATATTGCATCTGTTACTTTTTTTCCATCAATACTAATTAATCCATATTTATCTTCTTTTTTATAGGATAATAAATATTTTTCCATATCTAAATCATTTTCTGATATCATTATAGGAGCAATACCGTCAAATTCCTTAAAAATTTCTTTTCCACTACTGTTTAGTATTTTATTTTCTCCATCCTTACTACAAATAAAAACATCTTTAGAAGGATTTGGTATATATATGTCATCATATTCCTTCTTTATGATTTCTTTTCCTTTTTTATCTATTACTCCTACTTTGTCATTTTCCTCAGCTTCAGAAGATAATAAGAAATATTCATAAGGAATTTTCTCTAATACTTCTATTTTATCTTTTTTATTAAGTAAAAAGAACAAAACAAAACCAATAATAGTTATTACTAATATTATTGCAATAACTATTTTAATATTTATAGTTCCTTTTTCTATTTTAGAAAATTCTCTCATTTTCACATCATCTCCTAAACTTAAATCCCTTATATTTTACAATAGTTTTCCTTTTTTTTCAATAAATTACTAAAAAATCGTTTTGTTTATATTTTATTTCAAATTTATAATATTTCTTAAAATATAAAAAATAGGAGTTAAATTCTCCTATTTTTTTATATTTTATTTTATGCATTTTCAGTCATTATTGGAACTACTTGTTTTTTACGAGAAACAACACCTTTTAATAATGCTGTATTGTCCTCTAACTTTACTCCATATGCTTTTTCTACAATATCTGCTCTGCTTCCTAATGCTATTGTTTGAGTATCACTGTTTATAATATCTGTAATTAATAGCATAAATATATCTAAGCCTCTTTCATTTATTATTTTATTCATTCCTTCTTCTAAGTCTGCTTTCATTTTCATTACATCTGGAATTGATGCTGTATTTACTTGTGCTATGATAGATTTTACATTTTTAAGTTCAATTGCTTTAGCATCAATATTTAAAATTTCATCTATTGTAAATGAGCTTAAATCAGTTCCTGCTTTTAGCATATCTAATCCATATGTTTCTATGTCTATTCCAGCAATATCTGCAAGTTTCTCTGCTACCATCTTATCTTCCTCTGTACAGGTTGGTGATTTAAATAATAAAGTATCTGATATGATAGCTGATAACATTAAAATAGCTATTTTTTTATCTATTTCTACTCCATATTCTTTATATAATTTATACATAATTGTTTCTGTACATCCTACTGTTTCAGCTCTATAAAAAATTGGATATGAGGTATTTAATAAAACTTGATGATGATCAACTACTCTTTTTATTTTTACATTTGATAAGTTTGAAATAAGTTCACCTGGATTTGCTGTATCTACAATAACAACTTCTGCTCCATCTTCTAAATCTTCTATAAG
>JAAVXQ010000102.1 GCA_022790685.1 Clostridia bacterium | reverse complement strand
TAGCAAAACTTGCTGGTGGAGTAGCTGTTATAGAAGTAGGAGCTGCTACTGAAGTAGAAATGAAAGAAAAAAAATTAAGAATTGAAGATGCACTATCTGCTACAAAAGCTGCAGTAGAAGAGGGAATTTTACCAGGTGGTGGAACTGCATATATAAATGTAATTCCTGAAGTAGGAAAATTACTTAATGAAGTTTCTGAGAATGAAAAAATAGGTGTAAAAATAATATTAAAAGCTTTAGAAGAACCAGTAAAACAAATAGCTACAAATTGTGGTCTAGAAGGAGCTGTTATTCTAGATAAAGTAAAACAAAGTAAACCAGGAGTAGGTTTTGATGCAAATAAAGAAGAATATGTAGATATGAAAAAGGCAGGAATAGTTGATCCTACAAAAGTAACTCGTTCAGCTTTAGAAAATGCAGAAAGCATTGCTTCAATGATTCTTACAACAGAAAGTATAATAACAGAAAAGAAAGAAAAAGAATGCTCATGTGGTGGTCATGCAGGAGATATGGCTGATATGGGTGGAATGTACTAAAATTTCTATGCTTAATATAAAAAAAATGAGACTTTAATTTATTAAAGTCTCATTTTTTTTAGTTATATGGATTAGCAACAGCCGCCTCTGCCATTACCACCACAACAACAGAAAAGGATTATTAAAAGGATTATGATCCATAAGCAATCACAGTCTCCTCCGAAAAATCCACATCCACAACCTCTGTTCTCTGGCATTTTTGTTTCCTCCTTTTATTTTTGTTTTTTTTATATCTTTTGTATGTTATATAGTATGAATTTTTAGATAAAGTGTGATAGACTTTTTTTATAAAAATAAAATTTTAAAATTAAAATAAATATAGAAAATAAAATGCTTAAAAAGTGTACAAAAAAAAAAATTAATGATATAATTCTAAAAAAATAAGTTCATTTAGATTTGGTTGGAGGATAATAATGGGAAAAATAGTTCTTTTAGATGATTTAACTATTAATAAAATAGCTGCTGGAGAAGTTATAGAAAGACCAGCATCTGTAATTAAAGAAATGGTTGAAAATTCTATAGATGCAGGAGCAAAAAATATAACAGTTGAAATAAAAAATGGTGGAATATCTTTTATAAGAATTACAGATGATGGTTCTGGAATTCAAGAAGATGATATGGAAATTAGTTTTGAAAGACATAGTACAAGCAAAATAAGAAGTGCAGATGATTTAGATGTGGTTAAAACTATGGGATTTAGAGGTGAGGCATTAGCAAGTATTGCTGCAATTGCAAATGTTGAAATGGTTTCAAAAACCGAAAATGCTGAAACAGGACATAGAATTGTTATAGAAGGTGGAAATGTTTTAGAAAAAACAGAAGTAGGAGCACCAAAAGGTACAAGAATTACAGTTGAAAAATTATTTTTTAATACACCAGTAAGATATAAGTTTTTAAAGAAAGATTATACTGAAGCAGGTTATATAGAAGATATTGTAAAAAGAATAGCTCTTGTAAATCCAAATGTATCATTTAAATTTATAAGTAATAATAAAACTATAATCCAAACAAATGGAAATGGAAACCTTCAAGATATAATTTATAGTATTTATGGAAAAGAAATTGCAAGTGAAGTAATAGATATTGATTATACCTATGAAGAAATGAAAATAACAGGTGTTATTGGAAAGCCAATAATTGCTAGAGGAAATAGAAGTAATCAATTATTTTTTGTAAATGAAAGATATATAAAAGATAAAAGCCTTTCAGCAGCTGCAGAACAAGCATATAAAGGAATGATACCAGTAGGTAGATATGGTTTTGTAGTGTTAAATATAGATATGGATCCAAAAACTGTAGATGTTAATGTACATCCTGCAAAATTAGAAGTAAGATTTGAAGATGAAAATAAAGTATTCAAGGCTATATATCATGCTATTAAATCAGGGCTAATGGAATCGGAATTAATTGCAAATGTAGAAAAAACAGATGAGTCTGAGGAAGTTAGTAATGAAGGTTTTAAGAAATTAAATGTAGAAGAAAATACTAAAAATAATGTTATTAGCAATGATGAATATATAAAAGATGAAGAAAAGCATAGGGGATTTTCAGGAGTATTTAATAGAAAAGACATAGAACCGAAAGAAGCTCCAAAAAATTTACTAGAAGAAATATATAATGCAAGACATTTTAAAAAAGGAAATGAGAAGGATAATATGACTACAGTAGAGTCTGTAGAAGAAGTAAAATCAGCAGTTAATGAAGAGACAGCAGAGGAAGATATAAAAATAGAAGATACAAAAATATCGAGTGGTACAAGAGAAATAGATGTAAGTACAGTAAATAATCTTATTAAAGATGCAACTCAAGAATTAATGACTACAAAATTAAAAAATAATTTTGATGAAACACAAATAATAGAACCAATTACCTCTGATTTAATAAAAGAAAATTTAGAAAGTACACAAGTTATTAATACAAAAGAGCTTAAAGATAATGAAAGTATGCAGGAAACTAAAATTTTAAAAGCAGAAGAGAAAAATGCATTACCACAAAATACTCTTATTTTAAAAAATAAAGAAGAGGAAGAAAAGAAAGCAGAAGCTGAAGCTATAAAAAGTGGTGAAAAATTAGAAGTAGAAGAAAATTCATTTGATGCAGTAGCAGAAAAATTAATAAAAGCAAAAATGGATTTAAATGATAATACTCAAATGATAGATACACAAAAAATTAGAGAAGCATTAAAAGAAGAAAAAAATAACAATTTGGAAAATACACAGAAAATAAATATGCCAGAATTTGAAGAAATGTACAAGAAAACTTTTGGAATTGAACCAAGTTCTGTTAGAAAAGAAAAGGAAAAAGAAGAAGAAAAAGAAAACATAGAAAATGGTAAAATTAATGCTTCAAATGACTTTAATTATGCTAATATGAATGTTTTTGAAGAAGGAGAAGAATATCCAGAAATAAAGTATAAATTTGTTGGAATAGCTTTTTCAACTTATATAATAATAGAAATAAAAGATGAAATGTACATAATAGACCAACATGCTGCACATGAAAGAATAATGTATGAAAAAGTAAAACAGAATTATTATAGTGAAGAAGAAAAAGATGAACAAATGCTTTTACTTCCGGATTTAATAACACTTACACATAAGGAAACTGATATAGCAAGAGAAAATATAGAAATGTTTAAAAAAGCAGGTTTTTCTTTTGAAGAGTTTGGAGAAAACACAATAAAATTAGTGTCTGTACCTAGTATGTGTGAAAAATTAAATACAAAACAATTATTTTTAGACTTACTAGATGAAATAGATACAGTTGCAGTAACTGCAAGACAAGAAAAAGAAGAAAAATTCATAGCTACAGTAGCATGTAAGTCTGCTGTTAAAGCAAAAATGAAATTAGATGAAAAAGAAGTAGATAAGCTTATGTTAGAGCTTCTTAAACTTCCAAACCCATTTACATGTCCTCATGGAAGACCTACTGCAATAAAAATGACAAAAATAGATATGGAAAGAAAATTTAGTAGGAGATAAAATATGAAACCTAAAGTGATTGTTATTGCTGGACCAACTGCCTCAGGAAAGACAGCACTTTCCATAGAACTTGCAAAGAAAATAAATGGAGAAATTATTTCAGCAGATTCTATGCAAATATATAAAGACATGAACATTGGTACAGCAAAGGTTACTGAAGAAGAAGCAGAGGGGATAAAACATCATTTAATTGATTTTGTTGATCCTGACCAAAGATATACTGTTTCGAATTTTAAGAATGATAGTGAAAAGGTAATTCTTGATATTATAGCTAGAGGGAAATATCCAATTGTTGTTGGAGGAACAGGACTATACATAGATTCATTAATCTATGGAATAGAATATCAAGAAATGAATTTTGATGAAGAGTATAGAAATGAACTAATGAAGATAGCTGAAACAGATATAGGATTAGTATCTTTATATGAAGAAGCAAAAAAAATAGATAAACAAGCTATGGAGAAAATCAGCAATAATGATAAAAAGAGAATTATTAGAGTTTTAGAAATATATCATGCTACTGGAAAAAATAAAACCGAACAAGAACGTTTATCTAGAATAAATGGAATAAAGTATGATTATAGAGTTTTTGCAATTTCAAGAGATAGAGAAAAACTTTATGATAGAATAAATAAACGTGTTGATATAATGATTAATCAAGGTCTTATAGAGGAAGTAAAAAATATATATGAAAAATATAGTGAGTTTCCGACAGCAATGCAGGGCTTAGGATATAAAGAGGTGGTAGAACATTTAAATGGAAACTTAAGTAAAGAGGAAATGATTGATTTAATAAAAAAGGAAACAAGAAGATATGCCAAAAGACAACTTACTTGGTTTAGAAAAAATAAAGATATTGTATGGCTAGATGCAGAAAAAGGAATACAAAATAATATTGATATTATTTTGGAGGGAATAAAATAGTAGTGAAAGAAGATAGTAAAAAAAGTGAAAATGTAAGACTGTTTATGACAGTAATTGCAATAACAATTTTGATATTTATTGTTACTAATAGTACAAGAATGTTAAAAAAACCAGTAAATTTATCTGTTGCAGAAGAAGGCTCATTATCATATGAAGAGCCGACAACAGGGTATATTTTAAGAGATGAAATTGTTATGCAAGGTGAAAATTATAAAAATGGAATGGTTCCAATAGTAAGCGATAATCAAAAAGCTGCTAAAGAAGAACCAATATTTAGATATTATTCTAATGGAGAAGAAAAAGTTTTATCAGATATATCAGAACTAGAAAAAGAAATAAATGAAATATTAGAAACAACTGATTTAAAAATATTTACAACAGATATATTAAGTTTAGAAAAATCAATTGAAGCTTCAATTGATAATATATATGGATTAAATGAGCTTTCAAAAATACAAGAAAACTGTAAATTAATAGAAAATTATATGAGTAAAAAAACTGATATAACTGGAAATCAAAGTCCAGAAGGTTCTTATATAAAGAATTTAACAAATAAAAGAGATGAGCTTAAAAGCAGACTAGAACGAGATTCAGAAATAATAAAAGCTCCAATATCTGGAATAGTATCGTATAGAACAGATGGATTAGAAGAAATTTTAAAAACAGATAATTTTGATTATTTAAATAAAGAACTCTTGGATAGTTTTGAACTAAAAGTTGGAGCAGTAACTCCAATAAGTTCAGAAAAAGGAAAAGTTATTGATAATTTCCATTGTTATATAGCAACCTGCATGAATACTGAAAAATCACATGATGCAAAAGTAGGAGATAAGGTTTCTCTTAGATTTTCTTCGTCTAAAGAAATAAATGCTGAAATTGTTAAAATAATAAAAAATGATACTAGTGATGATGAAGATATTATAATAGTATTTGAAATTTTTGATAGTGTTGAAGATTTAATTGAATATAGAAAAATATCTATGGATATAATTTGGTGGAAATATGCTGGTTTAAAAATTAGTAATTCGGCTATAATAGAAGAGAATGATAAAACCTATGTGGAAAGAAACAGAGCTGGATATCAAGAAAAAATTGAAGTGTTTATAATGAGACAAAATGATACATATTCTATAATTGCTTATACAGATGAACACTTTGAAAAATTAGGATTTTCAAAAGAAGAAATGTCAAATATTAAAAGAATTAGTCTATATGATGAGGTTATATTACATTAAAAAACAAAATGTTACACAAAAATTACAAAAGCATTATTTTTTAATAACATTGGCTTAAAATGGAAAAAAAGTATTGACAATATGAAAAAAAAGATAGATACTATATACATATTAAGCTACGAATGAAAAGAAAATTTTAGGAGGTCTGTAAAAAAATGGCGGGAACAGCAATAAAGAAATTTATGAATTATTTTTGGGGAGAAAATGATTCACAAGAAAATTATGATGAAGAATATGATAACATGGATTATGATTATGAATATGATGATGAGGAAGAAATAGAAAAAGAACCAAAAAATATATTATGGGGAAGAAAAAATAATAAAGTAGTATCAATGCCACAAGCACAACAAATTAGAATGAAAATTTCTAAACCTACAAACTTTGAACAAGCTAATGAAATTGTTGGACAATTAAAAGACAAAAATGCAGTAGTAATAAACTTAGAATATGTTAGCAAAGATGTTGCTAGAAGAATAGTAGATGTTGTAAGTGGTGCTGTTGAAGCTTTAGATGGAAATATTGAAAAAGTATCTAATTCAATATTTGTTGTTGCTCCATGCAATTATGATATAGTTAATGAAATAACAAAAGAAAAAATAGAAAGTAAATTTTCTGCTTCATGGATAAAATAACTAAATAGAGTATTAGGAGGAAATATATATGCTAACACCTTTAGATATTGAAAACAAAAGATTTTCAAAGACAATTAAAGGATATAATGTAGAAGAAGTTGATGATTTTTTAGATGAGTTAACAGTAGAATATGAAAAACTTTATAAAGAAAATGCAGAATTCAAAACTCAAATAGAACAATCAAAAAAAGATCTAGAACATTATAGAAGTGTTGAACATACTTTACAAAATACTTTAGTAATGGCTCAAACAACCGCAGAAGATATAAAAAATATGGCACATAAACAAGCAGACCAAATAATAAGAGATGCACAAGGCGAGGCAAGAAGAAGTATAGATGAATTAAATAAAGAAGAATTTGATGTAAAAAGAAGATTAGAAGATGTAAAGAGACAATTTGATGTTTATAAAGCCAAAATGGAAGCTTTATTAATATCTCAATTAGAATTATTACAAGATAAAAATGAGAATGAATAAAATATATTTAAAAAGATTGTTTTTTTGACAATCTTTTTTTGTGTTTAGATTATAAAAATGTGGTTTTTTGGCGAAAATACTTATATTACAAAAAAATTAAGTATGTATTACAATTACGTAAATCGTATTGACTTATTCCATATTTTGAATAAAATATATGTATATAATATACTAGGGTGTAATAGGAGAAAAGCATTTGTGAGAATAATAAGTGGACAAAATCGAGGAACAAAATTAAACACTTTAGAAGGTGAGGAGACTCGCCCAACTTTAGACAGAGTAAAAGAATCTTTGTTTAACATAATTCAAGTTAAATTAGAAGAAGAGAGTATTGTTGTTTTAGATTTGTTTGCTGGAAGCGGTGCTTTAGGTTTAGAATCTTTAAGCAGAGGTGCTTCAAAAGCTATATTTTGTGATAAATTTGGCAAAGCCATAGATGTTATAAATAAAAATGTAGACAAAACTAGAAATTATGAAAAAGCGGTTGTTTTAAAATGCTCTTATGAAAATGCACTAGATAAATTAAAACTAGAAAATATATCATTAGATATTATTTTTTTAGATCCACCATATGAATCAAATTACTATCAAAAAGCTTTAGAAAAAATAAAAGAATACAATCTTTTAAAAGAGGATGGAATAATAATACTTGAAACAGATGATAAAGATAGGATAATCAAAATTATTGATAGTAAGTATTTTGATATATATGATGTAAGAAAATATGGGAGAGTTTCTCTCATATTCTTAAATCGAAAGGGGTAAGGTATGGAAATCTTTACATTACTAGAAACTTTAGAAGATATATTAGAAAAAAGTAAAAATGTACCTTTTACAGATAAATGTATCGTTGAGAAAAATGAAATATTAGATATAATAAAAGAAATAAGATTAAATCTTCCAGATGAGCTTAAACAAGCAAAATGGATTAAAGAGGAAAGAGAACGAATAATAGCAGAAGCTCAAAAGGATGCGGAAGATCTTATGAAAGAAGCTGAAAATAGAATAATTTCAATGATTGATGAACATGAAATAACTAAAAAGGCATATGATAAGAAAACAGAAATTATTGCTGATGCAAATGAAATGTATAGAGAAATTACTAAAGGTACAACAACATATGTTGATTCAATATTAGCTGATATTGAATCAAATATGAAGAACCTAAGTTCAACACTAATTAATGTGGAATCATCAGTAAAAACTGCATTAGAGACTATACAGAATAATAGAAAAGAGCTTAAATAGAGAAAAAAGCCAGAATCAAAATCAATTTTTTATATTGATTCTGATTGTGGCTTTAAATTTAGGAGGATGTTGTTTTGGGAAGAAAACGTAAAAAGAGTAATAATATAAGTAGTAGAAATTCAAAAAATAGTAAGAAAAGGAATTCACTAAATATAGATTTGGCAGTAATATGTATGTTTATAATTAGTATATTGCTATTTGTTTTAATATATGCAGAAAAGGGCGTTGTAGGAGAAATTCTAAGTCCTGTTTTGGGAGGAATAATTGGTTTTATTAAATATTTAATTCCAATAGGAACAATGGCTATAGCTGTAAATTTAGCTAAAGAAGATAAAAATTATTTAACTTCAAAACTAATTCAATATGTACTATTTTTATCTTGTATTGCTGCAGCAATGTCAATATATCAAATTTCAAAAGGAAATATAAATAAAGATTTAGAGTTTAATCAAGTTATTGAAGTTGCTTATGAACTTGGAGAAAAAAATATTGGTGGTGGAACAGTAGGAGTTGTAGTAGCATATCCACTTATAAATTTACTAGGAATGAGTGGAGCAGCAATAACTACTGTAGGAATTGTAATTATTTTAGCGGTATTTACATTTGGAATAAGTCCATCAGCAATAATAGTTGATTATTTAGATAGAAGAAATGAAAGAAGAGAAGCTTTAGAAGAAGAATTGGAACAAAGAAGAGAAGCAAGACTAAATAGAAAGAAAAATACAGATGTATTATTAAAAGAAAGAGAAATTGGAGATAATACTAAGAGTATACCTAATAAAAAACGTTCAAAAGTAGAAGATTTAATGCCTGTTGAAGAAGACCAGATAACTATAAACTTGAATACTGGAAACGATGAAAAAAATGTTACAGAAGAAAGAGAAAATAAAATTAGAAGTTCTTTATTTAGAGGAAGAAAAAAGGAAAAAGAAGAAGAAGAGATTATTTTAAATATTGAAGAACCTAAAGAAGACATAAATCCAAATGAAATAGAAGCTAACCTTTTTAAACAAGAGGAAGAAGTAAAAGAAAATAAAGTAAAAGAAGTTTTGCAATTAGAACATAATACAATAGTTGAAGAAGATGAAAACTATGAATTTCCACCAGCAGAATTAATGAAAATGGGAGAAAGCAAAGGTATAAAAGGTGGAAAAAAAGCATTAACTGACACTGCCACTAAATTACAAAAAACTTTATTTAGCTTTGGTGTTTCTGCAAAAGTAGAAAATGTTTCTGTAGGTCCAGCGATTACAAGATATGAACTTAAACCAGCAGAAGGTGTAAGAGTAAGTAAAATAGCAAAACTTTCAGATGATATAGCTCTTAATTTAGCAGCAGAAAGTATAAGAATAGAAGCACCAATACCAGGTAAACAAGCTGTTGGAATTGAAATTCCAAATAAAGATAAAGAAGTTGTGCATATGAGAGATTTAATAGAGTCTGCAGAATTTGGAGATGCAGAATCAAGACTTGCTTTTGCTCTTGGAAAAAATGTTGCTGGTGAAAATGTTGTAACTGATATAGCTAAAATGCCTCACGTTTTGATTGCAGGTTCTACAGGTTCTGGAAAATCTGTATGTATAAATACATTAATAACAAGTATAATTTATAAAGCAAAACCTAGTGAAGTAAAACTTGTTATGGTAGATCCTAAAGTAGTTGAATTATCTGTTTATAATGGAATACCACACTTACTTATTCCAGTTGTAACAGATCCAAAAAAAGCAGCAGGAGCACTTGCTTGGGCTGTTCAAGAAATGGTACACAGATATAGTTTATTTGCAGAAAAAAGCGTAAGAGATATAAAAGGATACAATGAAGCTCTAGAAAAAGAAGAACTAGATGGAAAACTACCACAAATAGTAATTATTATAGATGAGCTTGCAGATCTTATGATGGTTGCACCAAATGATGTAGAAGATGCAATTTGTAGATTAGCTCAAATGGCGAGAGCTGCTGGTATGCATTTAGTTATAGCAACTCAAAGACCATCAGTAGATGTTATTACAGGTATAATTAAAGCTAATATACCATCAAGAATTGCTTTTGCTGTTTCTTCTCAAGTCGATTCTAGAACTATTCTTGATATGGCAGGAGCAGAAAAATTATTAGGAAAAGGAGATATGCTTTTCTATCCTATAGGAGCTTCAAAACCAATAAGGGTTCAAGGTGCTTTTGTTTCAGATAAAGAAGTTGAAAAAATTGTTGATTTTATTAAATCTAATGGAGAAGTGACATATAATGAAGATATTTTAGAGTCTATAGAAAAAGCAAATAGTACTGATAAAGAATTAGATATGAAAGATGAAGAAGATGATACAGATCCATTTTTAATGGAAGCAATTGAAACAGTAATAGAGGTTGGACAAGCATCTACATCTTTTATACAAAGAAGATTTAAAGTGGGATATGCTAGAGCAGGAAGAATAATAGATCAAATGGAAGCAAGAGGAGTTATTTCTGGATATGAGGGAAGTAAGCCAAGACAAGTATTGATTACTAAAGAAAGATGGGAAGAATTGAAAATGGCTCAGCCACCTCAGGAAGAAACTAGTGTATAATTTTCCTAAGAATATAGAAAAAAAGGAGGTTTTTTTGTGAAATTATTTTCTAAACTAAAAGATTATAATACAATATTAGAAGAAATATTAGATACAAAGTATTTTTCTTCTAGCACAAAAAATCTCCTTTTAAGTATGATATATAAAATCGAAGTATCATATAAAGATTATAAGATTGTTAAAAGAAAGACACGTGGAAGAGAAGAATTTTTAGAAGAAATTTTAAATGTTATAAAAGTATATTGTGATAATATAAAAACTGTAGAGCCTGATAGTGATCAGGCTAAAATGCTTATTAAGAATAAAGTTTTAGCACTTACAAATGAAAGAGAAAGAAGTATTTTATGTTATCCTACAGAGATATCACTTTTATACGCAATTTCTGATATTGAGCCAAAATTCTTTTATATGCCAAGTGATTTTTTATTTAAAAATGCTTTTCAAAATATATTAGTGGAGGGTTATAATTCAAATAATATAGAAATATTAAATAATTTTAATGGTTGGTCTTGGGATACAAACCAAAAGAAAGATATTAATGTTCTTAGCAATTTAATATATCAAAATCTATTAGTGATTAAAGGTGAAGTTTTTTTAACTGAATGGAGAAACTATGCATCAAATAAAAGAGATTTTTTATATGAACTTAAGTATACTTTAAGAACAGTGACAAGTAATGATGATTACTTTTTATCACTTTGTAGGATTTTATATAGAAATACTAAAGATAAATCTAGAATTAATTCATTAATTAAAGATAAATATAAAACTTTAAAGGCAATGCAAGATAAAGAAAAATATTTAAAAGATTTAAAAATAAAAAAAGAAAAGAGTATTAAAGCTATTGAAAAAATTGATAAAATTTTAGAAGATGACAATTTATTAATAAAAGAATTTAATAAAAGAAATTCAAAGCTAGAAGACATGAAAAAAATATTAAACCTAAAATCTTTGAAATATATATTAGTAAAAGAAAAACAAATTTTTGAAAATAATATAAAAGAAGCAGATTATTTGGAAAAAAATACAAACTTTGTTAAAAGAAGAAATGAACTTATACAATTTTTAGAAATAGTATCTGAAAGATATGAGCAGAAGGAAGAAATTATAGAACTTCAAAAGAACTTTTTGAATTTTATTGATAAAAAGATTTCTAAAATTACAGATAGAAATGATTTTATAGATATTCTATATGAAATTAGATATTATAGAAATATTATGATTTTTGAGAATAAGTATACAAAAGAGTGTGAAGAGCTAGAAAAGCAAATTACAAAGATTCTGAAAAAAATTATAATTAAATGTTGTAAGTTAGGATATATGAAAATATTCAGTATGGATATTAATTTAAATTATGACATTATAAATTATGCAATAGATACAAAGATAATAAATTTAGAAGAAATCAGAGTATATTTTGAATATTCAAAAGATGAAATGACTATAAAAATTTATGATAAAGAAATATTTGAAAAGCAAGGAATGAAAAAAATTGAAAATCCTAATAAACAATTAGAAGTAAAACAGAAAAAGATGTTAAAAATATTTAATTAAAGGTGGAGGATTTATGAAAATAACTTTTTTAGGTGCAGCAAAAACTGTAACAGGTTCAAATTTTTTAGTAGAAGCAGCAGGAAAGAAATTTTTAGTGGACTGTGGAATGTATCAAGGAAAAATTACAGAAGAGATGGAGAATTCAGATCCATTTTTATATAATGTAAATGATATAGATTTTATGCTACTAACACATGCGCATATTGATCATTCTGGAAGAATACCAAAATTATATAATGAAGGATTTAAAGGAAGAATTTATGCAACAAAAGCTACATGTGATTTATGTTCAATAATGCTTCCAGATAGTGGACATATCCAAGAAGTTGAAATTGAATGGAAAAATAGAAAAAGGGTAAGAGAAGGAAAAGAACTTTTACCACCATTATATACAGCTGAAGAAGCTTACAATTCTTTAGAGTTGTTTGAGCCTGTGGATTATGATGACATTGTTGAAATAACTGATGATATAAGTGTTAGATTTAATGACGCAGGACATATGTTAGGATCAAGTATTATAGAAATATGGTCAACAGAAGAAGGAAAGACTACAAAGACTGTTTTTACAGGAGACTTAGGAAATAATGATTTACCTCTTTTAGATTCTCCAACTATGATTAGTAATGCAGACTATTTAATAATGGAATCTACATATGGAAATAGACTTCATATGAGAAACGATGATAAAGCAAAAATGTTTTTAGATATTGTTTCAGAAACTCTAGATAAAGGTGGAAGAGTGATCATTCCTTCTTTTGCTGTTGGAAGAACACAAGAAATATTATATGAAATTGATAAACTTAAAGAGGAATATGGTCAAGATGAAGAGTTTGCAAGAAAATATAAAACTATAATGAATGTACCAGTTTATGTAGATAGTCCACTTGCTATTTCTGCAACTGAGATTTTTAAGAAAAATACAGAACTATTTGAAGATGAAATACAAGAAAAAATAAAATCAGGTGACCATCCTTTAGAATTTCCTGGTCTACAATTTACTCAAACAGCTGAAGAATCTAAAGCTTTAAATGAGGATACAAGACCAGCAATAATACTATCTGCTAGTGGAATGTGTGAAGTAGGAAGAATAAAACATCATTTAAAACATAATTTATGGGATCCCTTAAGTACAATTCTTT
>JAAVXQ010000101.1 GCA_022790685.1 Clostridia bacterium | reverse complement strand
TATCCCTTCTGAAAAAGTTTTCATTGTTTATTACTCCTTTCCAAAATTTAACTTTTTCTATTATAAAATCGTTTTATTAAATAATTATGAACTTTTTATTATAATTTCTAATTACAAAAAAAGTGCATTCTTCTATAACAATATTTTAAATAAATTATTAACCTCTTTTAATATCTTCTTCTCCAAAATAGAAAAAAATAAAAAGCTAACATATAACATATTTATAAATAAAAAACATGTATACATTAGCTTTATATGAATTTATACTTTTTTTCAATTATTCTAATCTTTAAAGGTAAACAAATCTTCTTTTCTATGTGAAAGCAATTTAAATTCTCCGAATTTTATTTCCTTCTAATTCAATAATTTCACAATTAGGAATAGTAAGTTTTGTTACTTCTTCTTTTTTTAATCCTAATAACAAATACAGCATACATCTTATGCAATGCATATGAGAAAATATTGCAATTTTTTCATTTTTACTAAAATCTAAATTTTGAAAAAAACTCTTTACCCTATTACTTACATCAGTATAATTTTCTCCTTGTGGCGCTTTTACTACAAAATCTCTTCTAAATTTCATCTTATCTTCTTTTTTAAAAAGCTCTGGAAATTCTTTTTCCATATCTTTAACATATTTCTTTTCAAAGTAACCAAGAGATCTTTCCCTTATTCTTTCATCCACAGTAATTTCTTTATTTGGCATAGCAAGTTTTGCAGTGTCTAAGGCTCTTATTAAATTTGAACTATATACTTTTGAAATATCTTTTAATTTATCATTTCCATCTAAATATTTGGCTTGATTTTTTCCATGTTCTGTAAGTCCAACATCTGTTGCTCCACAAAACATTTTAACTCCTTCTATATCTATTAATTTGTTAAATTCAGATTCTCCATGTCTTACTAAAATTAATTTCATCTTCTAATTTCAAATTCCCTTCATTTATTTAGTTCCAAAAATTCTATCTCCTGCATCTCCAAGTCCTGGTACTATATATCCATTTTCATTCAAGTTACTATCTAATGTGGCACAATAAATTTGCACATCTGGATGAGCTTCTTGAATTTTCTTTATTCCTTCTGGTGCTGCTATTATACATAAAAATTTTAGTTTTTTAGCACCATCTTCTTTAAGCATTGAAATAGCATCTATTCCAGATCCACCAGTTGCAAGCATTGGATCTAAAACTATTACTTCTCTTTTTTCTATATCTTTTGGAACTTTATAATAGTATTTTACTGGTTTTAATGTTTCTTCATTTCTATATAAACCTATATGTCCTATTTTAGCATTTGGTAAAATATTTATTAATCCATCAAGCATTCCTGTTCCTGCTCTTAAGATTGGAATAAATGCATAATTATCTTCATCAAGTTTTTTTCCTTGCATTTTGCATATTGGAGTCTCTATTTCTTTATCTTCTAATTTTGCATCTTTCATTGCTTCATAGCAAAGTACTGTTGATATTTCGCTAATAATCTCTCTAAATTCTTTTGTTCCTGTTCTTTTATCTCTTAATATAGTTAATTTGTGTGTTATAAGTGGATGATTTAAAATAATTGGTTCCATATTTTTTATTTTCCTTTCTTAACTTTTTTTGATTATATCAAATTATCTTTTTATTGTATATAAATAAAAATAATTTCACAATTTATTCACAAACTAATTTTTATTAACTGTTCAAATTATAAATAATTTTAAGTCTTTTATCTTCCATATTTTATACTATTACTTACATTTGTTTTATACAACTATATTTCTTATAAAATAAAAAATATATCTGTAAAACTACAGATATATTTTTATATAATTCTATTATATTTTTATTCTTATAACTTCTCCTGCATATATTAAGTCTACGTTTTGAATATGATTTAATTCTGCAATTTCATTGACAGTAGTATTATATTCAGCAGCAATTTCTGATAAAGTATTTCCTGGTTTTATTTTATATTCTACGTGACCTAAATGATTACAAGTATCATCAATATTAGTATTTTTAATTATTTTTAATTCTTCTTTTGGATAAATTAAATTTGGATTTTGAATACCATTTAAACTAGCAATTTCTTTAACTGTCGTGTCATATTTAACAGCAATTTCTGATAAGGTATCTCCCTTTTCTACTGTATATGTAATTTCATTTGCATTCGTATCTTCCTCTTTTGGTGGTATATATTCTGGAACCTCTGTAAATAAAATCTCTTCTGTAAAATAATCTCTATCCACATATCCATCTATTCCTGGTATTGTTCCTTTATTCATATACTGAATTCCCTCAAAGTATTCCCAATTAGTGGGTATATTTTTTATTTCATTGTAATCACCATAAAAAGCTATCCATACAGGATATTCTTCTGCTAATTCCTTTGAAAAAGTTCTAGCACTATTATATAAATCACTATAAATAATCATATCTTTTCCGGTTTGACTTTTTACACTTTCTAAAAATGCCTTAGAAATTTCATTTACCTCTCTATTACTTAAGTCTCCAAAAACTTCAAAATCCATTGCTAGTTTACAATCTATGGATTTGTCTTTAACTAGATTAGAAAAAAAAGTAGCTTCTATGTTAGCTTGGTCTATATTTCTTGCTGTTATAAAATGATATACACCAACCTTTAAACCTGCTTCTTTTGCTCCTCTATAATTTCTTTCAAAATATGGATCTACAAAATTGCTACCTTGACTGGATTTTATATACACTATTTCTATTCCACTATTTTTTACTTCTTCAAAATTAATGTTTCCTTGCCAGGCACTTACATCTATACCTTGATATTTTACTTCACTTTTTGGTTCTATAGCCATACAAACACTAGAAAATATGCTACAAAAAATAAAAGAAAAAATAAAAACTTTAGTAAAAAATTTCTTTTTTCTCATAAAAAAACCTCCTATCCTTTTTTATAATAATATGATAGGAGTTATTCTTTATGATTATTTTTATATTTTTTTAGTAATATTTTATTAGCATGTACATATATTTATAAGTTACTTTACCTTTTTAGCTTTAAAATATTTCCATAATCTTTTTCTTTTAAAATTCTATTTCCTAATTCAATCAAATCATAATTAGAAGCTTCTTCAATACATTTATGCACTTTTTCTGCATCTAATATTTTAGTAGTTCCTTCCTTGAATTTAGTATACTTTTTAATCTCTTCTGGAATTTTAGGATTATATTTTTCTATTAATCCTTTATTTAAAATGTCATAATCGTTATGTACTTCTTCTGTCAAAGTTCCAAATGGTATTAAAAAATATTTATTATAAAAAATACAATCTACAACCAAATGTAAAAAATATCCTAAATTAAAAGAGTTATCTAATTTTCTATCTTTTAAAAATTCATATAAGTTTGTATCTCCACTATAAAAAGGCGAATAATGAGTTTCTCCTTTTATTTTTACACTGTCTGGATATATAGTTCCTTTTATAAATTCTTCTTCATTTTCTACTATATGTTTTTTAATATATTCTTCTCCTATTATTATATGTATTAAATATCC
>JAAVXQ010000100.1 GCA_022790685.1 Clostridia bacterium | reverse complement strand
ACTAAAATTCTATCTTCTCCTTCATATTGTTTTTCTTCTCCACCATTAAAGAAAAATGTTACATGTGCATATTTTTCTGTTTCTGCTATTCTTAATTGTTTTAATCCTTTTCTACTTATATATTCTCCAAAAGTATTTCTTATTTCTTCTTTTCTGAATGCTATTTCAACATTTGGCATTGTCTCATCATATGGTGTCATACATACAAAATAAAGATTTAATTTTTCTGTTTCAAAACCATCAAATTCTTTGTCTACTAAACTTCTTGTTATTTCTCTTGCTCTATCTGGTCTAAAGTTAAAGAATATTACTGAATCATTATTTTTAATTGTTGCTGTAGGTTCTCCATTTTTATTTGTTATTATTGTTGGTTTTACAAACTCATCAAATACTTCTTTTTGATAAGACTCTTCTATTGCAGTTGTTGCTGTAGCATATTTTTCTCCTTCACCTCTAACAATAGCATTATAAGCCTTTTGAACTCTTTCCCATCTTTTATCTCTATCCATTGCAAAAAATCTTCCAGATAGAGTTGCAATTTTTCCAACACCTTTTTCTTCCATTTTCTTTTCTAATTCTGCAATATAGTTTTCAGCAGAAGCTGGTGGTGTATCTCTTCCATCTAAAAAGCAATGTACATATACATTTTCAAAATCTTTTCTTTTAGCAAGCTCTAATAACGCATATAAATGACGTATATGACTATGCACTCCTCCATCAGATAATAATCCCATTATATGCAAATCTGAATTATTTTTTTTGCAATTTTCTATTGCATTTACAAATTCTGAAACACTAAAGAAATCGCCATCTTCTATAGATTTTGTTATTTTTGCCAAATCTTGATATACGATTCTTCCGAGCACCAATATTTGTATGTCCTACTTCTGAATTTCCCATTTGACCTTCTGGAAGTCCTACATCCAATCCACTTGTATGAATTATAGTATTTGGATTTTGCTTTAATATTTCATCTAAATGTGGTGTATTTGCAAGTTTAACTGAATTTCCATCTGTTTGTTCATTTAGTCCGAATCCATCTAATATCATAAGCATTGTTAATTTTTTATTCATTTTTAAGTTCTATCCTTTCTATATATAACTAATTTTCATTATATTTTACAATCTTGCTAAATTCTTCTGGTTTAAGACTAGCTCCACCAACTAATCCTCCATCTATATCAGATGTATTAAATAATTCTTTAGCATTTGATGATTTTACACTTCCGCCATATTGAATTATAACTTCATTTGCTATATCTTCACCATATATTTTTTTTATTTCTGCTCTTATTTCTTTTATACTGTTATTTGCATCTTCTGATGTTGCTGTTTTTCCAGTTCCTATTGCCCATATTGGTTCATAAGCAATTATAGTATTTTTTACTTGGCTCGCATTTAGACCTTCTAAAGCAAGTCTTGTTTGAGTAGTTATTTTTTCTACTGTTTTTCCTGCTTCTCTTTCCTCTAAAGTTTCTCCCACGCAAACTATTGGTTTTAATTCATTTTCAAATGCCGTTTTTATCTTCTTATTTACAGTTTCATCTGTTTCATTAAACATTTGTCTTCTTTCTGAGTGTCCTATTATTACATATTCTACACCTACCACCTTTAACATTTTTCCTGAAACTTCTCCTGTATATGCACCTGTTTCTTCAAAATGCATATTTTGTGCTCCAATTTTTATATTTGTTCCTTGAGTATTAAGTAAAGCATAAAACAAATCTGTATATGGAACACATAAAATAACTTCTGCTTCTGCGTTTTCTACCATTGGTGCAAAACTTTGTATATAATCTATGGCTTCATTTGGAAGCATATTCATTTTCCAGTTTCCTGCAATAACTTTTTTTCTCATAATAAATTCCTCCTAAATAAAATTTATTCTATTACTTATTTAATTATTTTAGTATTTTATTATCTTCCATTATCCCTAAAAAAACTTAAACCATCAACTTGATTTGATTTTCCTCCGAATAACTTTTTCAACATTTTCAAATACTCTCTCATATTGATTGCAATTTTCCACTGTATATGGAAATCTAAAATTTGAATTTCTTATCTCATCTTTTAGCCTGTCAAAATTCATCCAACCAACTTTTAGTACAGCTTTTTGATTTGGGCTAACTACTTCTTTATCATCTATTACAATAGCATATGCTGTTGTAAAACATCTTATTTTTTTCCCTTTTCTAGATTTTGCTTTTGAAAAATCCATTTTTACTTTTCCACAAAACACAAGATCTCTGGCTAATCTATCATTATCATATCCTTCCATGAGCATTTCTTCTTTTATTTCTCTAATCATTGCTATTTTATTAATCTCACCTGCTGAAACATGACCTGAACATAAATCAAACTCTCCAGGATCTATTTCATCCATTCCTCTTAGTTGTATAGCAACTTCTTTTGTTTTTTTATCTATTATAAAACAAGTTACACATTCCACCCATGGAACTATTTTATTGCCACCAATAGTTATTTCTTTTATTTTATCGTAAGTTCCTTTTGATAAAGTACCTAAAGCTTTTTTATCCTCTGTATAAATGATTAATTCTTCTGGCTTTTGTTTTTCTGCCATTTCACTATATACTTTATACATTTTCTCTCCTATTATTTATCTTGTAAAGCTTCAATTCCTGGTAATTTTTTGCCTTCTAAAAATTCAAGTGATGCTCCACCACCTGTTGAAATATGTGTAAATTTTTCTGCTAATCCAGCTTTTTCAATAGCTGCTGCAGAATCTCCTCCACCTATAATTTTAATTGCATTAACCTCAGCTAAAACTTTTGCAATACTATTTGTTCCAACTGCAAATTGATCAAATTCAAATAATCCTAAAGGTCCATTCCATATTACTGTTTTTGCATTTTGTAATTCTTTAGAATAAATTTCTATAGTTTCTGTTCCTATATCATATCCTTCCCATCCATCTGGAATTTCTGTATATTTAACTACTTTGCTTTCTGTATTTGGATCAAATTCTTTTCCTACTTTTGTATCAACTGGAAGCATAAGTTTAACACCTTTAGCTTTAGCTTCTTCCATTAATTCTCTTGCTAAATCTAATTTATCTAATTCGCATATAGAGTTTCCAACTTCATATCCCATTGATTTAAAGAATGTATAAGCCATTGCTCCACCTATCATTAATACATCAACTTTTTCAAGTAAAGCTCTTATAACACCTATTTTATCAGATACTTTTTTTCCTCCAAGTATAGCCATGAATGGTCTTTCTGGATTCTCTAAAGCTGTTCCCATAAAGTTTAGTTCTTTTTCAATCAAAAATCCTGATACTGCTGGTAAGTAACTTGCTACACCTGTAGTTGAACTATGTGCTCTATGTGCAGTTCCAAAAGCATCATTTACAAATATTTCAGCTAAAGCTGCAAATTCTTTTGATAAATTCTCATCATTTTTCTCTTCTACAGCTTCATATCTAACATTTTCAAGAAGCATTACTTCTCCTGCTTGTAAATTTTCTGCTAAGTTTTTAGCATCTGTTCCTACAACATCTTTTGCAAGTTTAACTTCTTTTCCTAGTAATCTTGATAATTCTTCTGCAACTATGTTCATTGAGTATTCTGGTTTTACTTCTCCCTTTGGTCTACCAAGGTGTGAACATAATATTACTTTACAATCATTTTCTAATAAATAATTAATTGTTGGAAGTGCCGCAACAATTCTTCTATTATCTGTAATTTTTCTATTTTCATCATATGGAACATTAAAATCACATCTAACTAATACTTTCTTTCCTTTTACATCAATATCCTTTACTGTTTTTTTACTCATAATTTTATTACCTCCCCAAAAAATAAATTTCATTATTTTTATATTTTTATCCACAGTTATTTTATAACAAAAAAAAATACTTTTCAAGTATTCTTTTACTATTTTTGCCAATTTTGATAATTATATGCAAATAGCGTGGATAGCAATATCCACGCTATTTATTTTTATATTATATTTTACTAGTTTAATTCTGCAAAATATTTTATTGTTCTTACCATTTGGCTTGTGTAAGAATTTTCATTATCATACCAAGAAACTACTTGTACTTGATATAATCCATCTTCTACTTTTGTAACCATTGTTTGAGTACTATCAAATAATGATCCATAAGTAATTCCTATAATATCTGAAGAAACTAATGGTTCTTCTGTATATCCAAATGAAGCACTAGAAGCTGCTTTCATAGCTGCATTTATTGATTCTGGTGTAACTTCTTCATTACTTCTTACTGTTGCAACTAATATTGTTGTAGATCCTGTTGGAACTGGAACTCTTTGAGCTGAACCTATTAATTTTCCATTTAATTCTGGGATAACTAATCCTATAGCTTTAGCTGCTCCTGTTGAATTTGGAACAATATTTACAGCAGCTGCACGAGCTCTTCTTAAATCATTTTTTCTATGTGGTCCATCTAAAACCATTTGATCACCTGTGTAAGCATGAACTGTTGTCATAATTCCTGATTGTATAGGTGCATAATCATTTAATGCTTTAGCCATTGGAGCTAAGCAGTTTGTTGTACAAGAAGCTGCAGAAATAATGTTATCTCCTGCTGTTAAAGTACCTTCATTTACTCCATAAACGATTGTTGGTAAATCTTTTCCAGCTGGTGCTGAAATAACAACTTTTTTAGCTCCTGCTGTTATATGTGCAGATGCTTTTTCTTTTGATGTATAGAATCCTGTACATTCTAGGACAACATCAACTCCTATTTCTCCCCAAGGTAAGTTTGCTGCATCTTTTTCAGCATATATTTTAATTGTTTTTCCTTCAACTGTTATTGAATCTGCTCCTGCAACTACAGAATCTGCTTTTTCATATCTTTTTTGTGCAGAATCATATTTTAATAAATGAGCTAGCATATCAGGACTTGTTAAATCGTTAATTGCAACGATTTCATATCCTTCTGCTCCAAACATTTGTCTAAATGCAAGACGTCCAATACGTCCAAAACCATTTATAGCTACTTTTACTGACATAATATCATTTCCTCCACTTCTGATACTAAAATGTATCTTTAAAAATTTGGTCTATTTATTTTTGACCAAAATCATTCTATAATAATTTTTATAGTTTTTCAAGTACCTTTTTATAGTTTTTACATTTTTTTGCTTTTTAAACAATTTTAATATTTTTTCTTTTTATCTTTACTAACAAAAAGAAAATATTAAAATTTTATATAAGTATAAATTCTAATATTTTCCTTTATTTTTTATATTCAAATATTTTTATAAAAAAAGCATGATAAATAAATTACCATACCTCATTTTTTATTATTTATTCTTTTTTCCAAAAATAGTAATTTCTTGAAATAAGAAATCATGTAATTCTGGGAATTTAATTTCTTGGAATAAAAAGTCATGTACTTCTGTTAAAACTTTTTCTTCTTTTGGTGTTAACTCTAATACTATAGGTTTATTTAAATCTATTTCTTGAAATAAAAAGTTTTTAACTTTTCCCCATACTCCAACTTGTGCTGGTAAATTTGAATTTGCCTCTTCATTTAAATTATATTCTCTCATTTTGTTTCCTCCTTAGTAATCAAAAACTACTTTCTTTATTATATTTATACTATATAGTTGCTTTTTTATCAATATATTTGTGCCAAAAAGTATATTAAGTTTTAATTACCAAATTATTACAGTAGAATTACATATAGGTTCTCTATCTTAAACCTCATTTTTACTATTTGTCTATTATTTCTCCTATCATTTCTAATCCTGAAATTTCCATTATTTTAATATCTAAAATTTTATTTCTTATATCCTTTTTAGATTTAACTTTTACCATTATATAATTTGCTGTATGTCCCACATACTCTCCATTTTTCTTTTCTTCAAATAAAACTTTTACCTTTCTTCCTATATACTCTTTTTGATAAGCTTCTTCATTTTTATTTGATAATTCTATAAGAATTTTACTTCTTTTTTCTTTAAGGCTCCCATCAATTTGATTTTCCATTTCTGCCGCCTTCGTCCATTTTCTTGGAGAATATTTAAATACATGCATTTTATAAAAATTAATTTGTTTCAAATTTTCATATGTTGTTTTAAATTCTTCTTCTGTTTCTCCAGGAAATCCTACAATTATATCTGTTGTAAGTATTGCATCTTTGTATACCCTTCTAATTTTTTCTGTTATTTCTTTAAATTCTTCTATGCTGTATCTTCTATTCATTCTTTTTAAAGTTTCTGTACATGCGCTTTGAAGTGATAAATGAAATTGATGACATATTTTTTCTAATTTTTGCAATCTTAATAAAAACTCATCAGTTATTAGAAGTGGTTCTATAGATCCGAAGTCTTATTCTTTCAATTCCTGCAATTTCGTTTATTTCTTCTAGTAAATCAATTAATCTATATTCCTTTTCAAAATCTTTTCCATATGAAGCTATGTGTATACCAGTTATTACGACTTCTTTTATATTTTCTTTAGCAATATTTTTTATTTCTTCTATAACATTTTCTGGTTTTCTGCTTCTAACTCTTCCTCTTGCATATGGAATTATGCAATAAGAGCAAAATCTATCACATCCATCTTGAACTTTTATCACTGCTCTTGTTTTTTCTGTATATGTAACTGTGCCAAACTCATTATATTCTGCTGATTTCATAACATCAGCTAATTCTATTTCCTCTTTAGCCTTACAAAAATCCTCTACATATTTTACAATATCTTTTTTTTCTTTATTTCCAAGTGCAAAATCTATTTCAGGAATTTTTTCTATTTCCTTTTTGGCTACTTGAACATAACAACCTACAGCTATAACAACACTATTAGAATTTAGTTCTTTTGCTTTTCTTAAAATTTGCCTAGATTTTCTGTCACTCATATTTGTTACTGTACATGTATTTACAATATAGATATCTGCTTTTTTATCAAAATCTTCAATATTATATCCAGCCTCTTCAAATTTTTGAATCATGCCATTAGTTTCATATTGATTTACTTTACAACCGAAGTGTATAAAAAGCAACTACTTTTCTATTATTATCTTCCATATTATTTATGCTTGCCTTTCTCCTACATTATTTTATTATTATATAAATTTTTGCTAACTTCTATTTTAAAATTATAACAAGATAAGAAATATTCCTATTGATAATAGTGAAAATATACTTAAAGATATTTTATTTGCCAAGTATAATGTTTTATCATATTCACTTGCAATTCCTGTAATAACACCAAAAGATATTAGACTCGGAACAATATACCTAAAATTCATGGTAAACACAAATGGAAATTCAAAACAAAATCTTAAATATGCTAATACTTCTAATAAAAATATTAGCATAAAAAATAGTATCCAAGGATTATTTATTTTTTTATAATTGCTTATTACATATATTACATTTAATATAAATATAATTGGCAAAAGCAGACTTAAAAAGAAAATCAAATGTACACATATATCTAAAATCTTATTATTCTCATATTGTATTTCTTCATCAACAATAAACGATTTAATGGTTGTAACAAATATATTATAATCCATTTTTTCTCCAACCATAGTTACATTAACATTATCAAATGTATCTTTAGATTCTACTGAAAAAAATCTATCTAATATAGAATATTTTTCAGTACTTGCTTCATGGTCTCTTTCTACAGATTGTACATATGTTATTGGTATATCATATAGTACAAGATTTTTTATTGGATACCATAATCCAATTGGTAATGATATAAGAGCAAATAGTGAAAAATATTTTATATATTTTTTAACTTCTTTTCTATTGCTTCCTAACTTTATAATAAATGTAACACCTATAGCAACTGCAATAAGAGCTGCATCTATTTTTGTCATAATTGCAAAAGATATTGCAAAAGCAATGATAACTAAGTCTTTTAAAGTATCACTTTTATACCATTTTATTGTATAATATATAGCTATTGTTGATAACATAATTGATAATGGACCATTTCCTAAACTTCCAGACATCATAATCATTGCTGGTGCTAGTCCAATAAAACTAATTATAAATGCAATAGATTTTTCTATATTCATTTCTTTTAATATTTTATAGACAAAAATATTAAAAGTCATTATATAAAATAAAGATAATATTTGTAAATTTTCTAAACAACTTTCTAATTCTATTCCAAAGAAATTTTGTAATTTTATAAAAATAGCTGATACTATATAAAATAATGGTGGATTGTAAAAACACCAAAAATCTTTTGGAGACCCTATAGGTAAATGATTGTTATTAAATATGTAACCTATATACCCCAAATGTCCTCCATTTTCATAATTATAAAAACTTCTCAAATCATGTTGCCTAGTTCCATATGAAGTATACGATATATATCCTAATTGTACTACAAAAATTATTGACATAACAAAATATAAACTATATTTATTATCATATAATTTTAATGTTTTTAAAATTATCATATTAACCAGAGAAAATATTATCCACATTCCCATACATAAATGTATAGGATTAAATATGAATTTTAAATAATAGCTAATAGATAAGCAAATTATAAAATTTATATAAATTAAAAATAATGCTTTTGCTTTTATTTTTTCTAATTTTTTTATTTTTAAGGTTACTATAAATATTATGGTTGCTAGTACTGCTATTGTTATTATTATCTTTTCCGAAAGTAATATCATCTTTTCTCCCTTTTATTTTGTTTTTTATTACTTTAACATTTTATCATAATTAAAATAGAAGCACAATATTACTTTGTACTTCTATTTTTTGGAGAATTTTATATAAATATGATTACTTTCTCATTTTGTCCATACTGTCTAAATTATCTAAAGCCTTTCCTGTTCCTTTAGCAACACAACTTATTGCATCTTCTGCTATCATTACATTAATTCCTGTTTTTTCTTGAAGAAGTCTATCTAGTCCATCTAGTAAACAACCTCCACCAGTCATATAAATTCCTTTATCACTAATATCTGCTGCAAGTTCTGGTGGTGTTTTTTCAAGAACTGAATGAACTGCATCTACAATAAGCATAGCAGGTTCTTCTAAAGCTTCCATCATTTCACTTGAATAGATTGTTATTGTCTTTGGAAGTCCTGTTACTAAATCTCTTCCTCTTACATCCATTTCCATATCTTGTATTTTAGGATATACACATCCTATACTCATTTTTAATTCTTCTGCTGTTCTTTCTCCAATCATTACATTATGTCTTTTCTTAATATATTTAACAATATATTCATCAAATTTATCTCCTGCAATTTTTAAAGAAGTACTAACAACAGAACCTCCTAAAGATATAATTGCTATATCTGTTGTTCCTCCACCTATATCAACTATCATGTTTCCACATGGTTTTGAAATATCTATTCCTGCTCCAATAGCTGCCGCTATTGGTTCTTCTATTAAATATACTTTTCTTGCTCCTGCATTTGAAGCTGCATCTATTACAGCTTTTTTTTCTACTTCTGTAACTTGTGATGGTATGCAAATCATAATTCTAGGAGAAAATAAAAATTTTCCACCAATCTTGCTTATAAAATATTTAAGCATCTTTTCAGTTACTGTATAATCTGAAATTACTCCATCTCTAAGAGGTCTTGTAGCTACAATATTTCCTGGAGTTCTTCCAAGCATACGTCTAGCTTCATGTCCAACAGCTAAAACTTCACCTGTCACATTATTTACCGCAACAACAGAAGGTTCTCTTAAAACTATGCCTTTTCCTTTTATATATGCAATTACTGTTGCTGTTCCTAAATCAATTCCTATATCTTGTCCAAACATTTTTTAGCTTTCCTCCTAAAAGTTTTTATTACATTTTCGTTACGATTATATTACATCTTATAATAAATATCAACCTATTTTAAAAATTAATTTAATTATTTTACGCAAATTTCATTGTTTTTTTGATATAATGTGCTATAATATTTTTATATTTTACAAGGAGTACTGTTTAATAATGAAAAAAATATCAATTGTTGTACCATGCTATAATGAAGAAAAAGCATTACCATTATTTTATGAAGAATTATTAAAGCACATGAATAATTTTGATAATATAGATTTTGAAATTATTTTTGTAGATGATGGTTCAAAAGATAATACAATTAATGTAATTAATGATTTACACTCAAAAGATGATAGAGTAAAATATGTATCTTTCTCTAGAAATTTTGGAAAAGAATCTGCTATATATGCTGGTTTTGAACATGCATCTGGTGATTATATTGTACTAATGGATTCAGACCTTCAAGATCCTCCAGCTCTATTATTAGATATGTATAAATCAGTAACTGAAGAAGGATATGATGCAGTTGGTACAAGACGAGTGAATAGAAAAGGTGAACCAGTAATTAGAAGTTTATTTGCTAGATTATTTTATAAATTAATTAATAAGCTTTCTCCTATTCAAATGGTAGATGGTGCAAGAGATTTTATTTTTATAAAAAAAGAAGTTAAAGACGCTATTTTATCTTTAAAAGAATATAATCGATATTCTAAAGGTTTGTTTAGTTTTGTTGGTTTCAAAGTAAAATGGTTAGAATATGAAAATATTCAAAGAGTTGCTGGAGAAACTAAATGGTCTTTTTGGAAACTTACTAAATATGCTATGGAAGGAATTACTGCTTTTTCAACTACACCTCTTATTATATCTTCTATAATCGGTCTTGTTTTTTGTATAGCATCTTTTTTACTAATTTTACTTATTATTTTTAAAACAATAATTTTAGGAGATCCTACTAGTGGTTGGCCATCTCTAGTATGTATAATATTTATGGTTAGTGGTATTCAATTATTTTCTCTTGGAATTATTGGTCAATATTTATCAAAAACTTATTTAGAAGTAAAAAATAGACCAATTTATATTGTAAAAGAAACTAATATTGATAAATAATATTTTTTATAATTTTAAGTGAGATTTAAAAATCTCACTTTTTATTATATTATTTTTCCAAATTATTATATCTATATTCGTTATTTTTTTATAATTTTACTATTCTCCCTTTTAATTTTATTCTTATTAAAAAATATTTTTTAATTTTAATTTTTCTTTTTCTTCAATATGTTTAAGTAAAAACTTTATCTTATCTATATTTCCTTTTGCCTCTTCTTTCATATCATTTTCCATATTTGACTTAAGTTCTGTTACTTCTACAGTTACTTTTTCTAACTCATCATGTTCAGAAAAATATGCAAGCATAACTTCTTTTTCATGCCATACTTTTTTTAAATCATCAATTTTTACGTCTTCTAAATTTTCTCCTATTTTTCTTTCAATATCTTCTATTAAATTTACCATATCATCAACTACATTTTTCATTATTTTATCAGTAATTAAATCTATACCAACTATAAATACTATAATAACTATTAAGGTTATTATTTCTCTTTTAAATCTCTTCATTTTACGTCATTTCCTTTTTCTGACAATATATACTGTTGTTTCCATTAATAACAACTATCAATGCTTCTTCTGGCAATAAACCAAATTTTCCCACTTCTTTTTTTAACCAATCATAACTTTTATCTAATTTTTTCAAATTATCATACATTATTTTTCCATCAATAACTAAATCATATGATATTCCAACATATTCAGGCATAATTCCAAAATCTTCTGGCGTTGTAGTTCTTTTATTGGGTTTTTCTATAACACTTAGTTGACCACTAGTTTCTAATATTGCATATTCTACATCTTCTATACTAGATACTCCATTTACTCTTAATCTTTCTTGTAATTCATTTATTGTAAGCTTTTCTTTTATAAGAGCTTGTTCATCTATTCTTCCTCTGTATATTACTATTCGTGGCTTACCACAAATTATTTCTCTTATTCTTATACTTTTTATATTAATCATAGAAATTATCATATACATAAATAGCAATCCTAATATTGGTATTACCCCATATAGAATTGGTATTCCTGTTTCTGACATAGGCGTACTTGCTAAGTCAGCTATCATTATGGAAATAACTAACTCAAATGGTTGCATTTGTCCAATTTCTTTTTTTCCCATATATCTCATTACTATTAAAACTAGAATATATAAACATATACTTCTTACAAATATAAGTAACATTTCTTCCTCTTTTTCTTCTTTTTTTCAAATAAAACAAAATTTATATGAATATTTTTCGCAAAATTTATCAAAATATACTTATATATTTAATTAATTTTGAAATATTTTTTTCAAAACATTAAATATATTTTAAGGAGGGTTACAAAATGGATAATAATAATTCAAGTGCTCAATCCAGCAATAACACTCTTGGTGTAGTAGGACAAATTTTAGGTAGATTTGTAGTAGCTGCAATAATACTTGGTATTACAGCTTTCTTTACACCTGGTTTTTCTATAAATAATATATGGTCATTAGCTGTATCTGCAATTGTTTTAACAGTTATGGATTATTTAATTGTTAAATTTACTGGCTTACATGCTATGGCTTTTGGAAAAGGATTTGTTGGATTTGTACTAGCAGTAGTTGTATTATATGCCACTCAGTTTTTCGTAGCTGGTTATTCAATTTCTTGGATGGCTGCAATAATAGGTGCATTAATCTATGGTGTTATAGATTATATTATACCTGGTGAACAAGGTATGTAGTTTTAACTACTAAAAAACAAGTTAGAAATATAAAAATAAATTTTATATTTCTAACTTGTTTCATATTTATAAACTAAATTTTTTATTTATTTTTCTTTTCTTTATTGGTTTGTCTTTCTCTTGCAATTCCCATATGATTTGATGGAACATCTTCTGTTATAGTTGAACCTGCTGCTATTAATACATTATCTCCTATATTTACTGGAGCTACCAAATTTACATTTGATCCTATAAAAGCATTATCACCTATAATAGTTTTATGTTTATTTTTTCCATCATAATTACAGGTAATAGTTCCACAACCAATATTTCCGTTTTTTCCAATTTCACAATCACCTAGGTATATTAAATGTGGTACTTTTGTATTGTCTCCTATTTTAGTTTTTTTGATTTCAACAAAATTTCCTATCTTTACATTATTTCCAAGCTCACAGTTTTCTCTTATATATGCATTTGGTCCAAGTTCACAATTCTCTCCAATTTTTACACCGCTTTTAATTGTTGTGTTTGGATGTATAACTGTATCTACACCTATTTCAACATCATCATAAATATATGTTGAATTTGCATCTTCAATTGTTACTCCATTTTTCATATGTTCAGCATTTATTCTCATTCTAAATACTCTTGTTAAAAGCTCTAATTGTGCTCTATCATTTACACCTAAAATTTCAGTATTATCTTCTACAATAACAGCACCTGTTTTTAGACCTTTATCATTCATGATTTTTATAACATCTGTTAAATAATATTCGCCCTGTGCATTATTTGGCTTAATATAATCTAAAGCATTCACTAATTCTTCTATATCAAAACAGTAAATTCCCGAATTTATTTCTTTAATACATTTTTGTAATGGATCTGCATCTTTTTCTTCTACAATTGCTTTTATGTTTCCACCTTCATCACGTACAATTCTACCATATCCTGTTGGATTTTCATAAATTGCTGTAAGAAGAGTAGCATATTCTTTATTTTTTATGCTTTTACTAATTAAATTTTCTAATGTTTCTTTTCTTATTATTGGAACATCTCCATAAAGGATTACAACTTTTCCTTTTTTGCCTTTTAGATATTCTTTGGCTTGCATAACAGCATGACCAGTTCCTAAAAGTTCTTCTTGTATAGCATATTTTACATTATCTCCTAAAACTTCTTGTACTTGCTGTCTTAAATGTCCTACAACAGCAACAATCTCATCTGATCCTATTTTTTTAGCAAGATCTGCAACTCTTTTTACTAATTCTTTATCATATATTTTGTGAACCAGTTTTGATTTATTTGTTTTCATTCTAGTTCCTTTTCCAGCAGCCATTATAAGAGTCATTACATATTGATTTTTCCCATCAATTTTCATAAATTTATCCAAACCTTTCTTTATTTCTATATACAGCTTATATCTTTATATATTTATAAAACTTTCAATATATTCCTTTTTTGAAGTTATTTTAATATAATATTTTCTTTTAGTCAATATTCTACATTTTTTTCACAATTTGGACACAATTGTTATTTTGATTTTATCCTCTGCACTCCGCCTATTAATTGACTTATAGTCATTTTTTTGTTATAATATTTATATCACATATAGTATTGGAGGTAACATTATGACACGAGACTTAAGATTATTGATAACTGCAGAGAGTATCAGGGGAAATCCCATTGACGCTGACTCTCGGCAATACCTCGAGCAATTTGCCAAGTCAAACGGAATTCTTCGAGTACAAGTTGGGAGCGCCAGCTCCTTCTCTAAGCCCATTCAGTTTTTCCGTGACAGTCAGGGCAAGTTTCAGTACCTGCAGGACGGAAAGCTCATTCCCTTCGAAAATTTGAACGGAAAAAGCTTCATCGCCTTTCAGGTCAAAAACAGAGTGCTGATTGTATATGGCTATTTTCCTGGCGAATATAAGCCTGTGTGCTTGAGGCATGTTATCATCGTACCTGAAACCGAAAGCTAATT
>JAAVXQ010000099.1 GCA_022790685.1 Clostridia bacterium | reverse complement strand
TTAATCTCATCTTCTAATGGAACAGTATGTCTCTTCCAGGCTGACTTTTTAAGATTATATGACATATTAAGCGTTACTCTTATTAGCCATCTTTTTTTATATTCCTCATCTTTAAATTTCTTATTTGTTGTTACATATTTTATTAAAACCTCTTGAAGAGTATCTTCAGCATCTGATTTACTTTTTAATACTGTATAAGCTATTCTATAAATCATTTCTGAATACCCCTTCATATATAATTCATCTTCTGCTTCTTTATTCTCCATTTCTTCTTCCCTTATATCTTTAATCTAGAAAAATTATATATTACTTACTACTTAAATTAATTTTTATTGTATCTTTTTTTATACAAAAATGTCACTTTTTAGGATTTTAAATTGTTTTATATAATAAGGAGTTGATTTAAAATGCTTGAAATAGTTATCATATATAACAATTTTTCATTTATTAGTAATATAATTAATAATGTTTTAACGAATTCCAGTATAAAAATTATTGGAATTTTTAATAATATAAATGAATCTATAGACTTTATTTCTAAACATTCTCCTGATATTATTTTCATTCCTTTATCAGATTTCTCTGCTCTAAAAAACATTATAAATTCTTCTTATCATCCTAGTATTGTTTTACTGACAAATACATTACGCAGTCGCATTTTTTCTAATATTCTATATCTTTCAACAACTACAAGTTATTCTACTATGAAAAGAACTATTCTTTCATTCATTAATAATAAAAGTTTACAAAAAATAACTTTAAAAATTGAACACATACTTTGTAGTTTTAATTTTAATCTTTCGTTAAATGGTACAAAATATCTTATAGATTCTATCATATATTCATATGTTCATAAAAATGATTATGTTTATGACAATTTAGAACGAAAAGTCTATACTCATATTGCTGAAAAATATAATTCTAATGTTCATAATGTTAAATGGTCTATTGTTCGTTCTATCAATAATATGTACCTAGGTAATACCACTTCTTCAATGAAAAAGATAAATTCGTATTTTAATTTAGATCATTTAGAAAAACCCACTGCAAAATTAATTATTTCTACTATAGTAAATAAGATATAACTTTTTCCCTATATATAAAACAAAATAAATCGACAAAATATGACATTTTTTTATAATTATTTTTTATTAATTTATCTAAAGCTTTAATTCTAGCTTATAAATAGCATTTTTGTTATTTAATTAGTCTTATATACAAATAAATTTTCTAACTGCAAAGGCATATAAGGAAATTTAATTCTTCCATAATTATTATTCTCACATAGCTTTCACTACCAATTTTATAAGGATATAAAAATAAAGTAGTAAAGCATTTTATTAAGCTTTTACCTCTCTATACAACTAAACCTTCAGAGTAGCTCATCAGTCCTAGAAAAAAGTCCAACCTCATTATTTACTTATTTTCTTTTTTAGCTGATATAATTTATTAAATAAAAAAAATAACAATATCTACTTTTTGTAAATACTGCTATCTTTTATGTGGTGGCTTCAAGTGGAATCGAACCACTGACACGGGGATTTTCAGTCCCCTGCTCTACCAACTGAGCTATGAAGCCTTATATAAAAAATATCTAGTTATAGCTAGATATTTTGGCGACCTGGAACGGGCTCGAACCGTCGACCTCCGCCGTGACAGGGCGGCATTCTAACCAACTGAACTACCAGGCCAAATAAATGGTGGTCGCTATAGGGTTCGAACCTATGACCTCCTGCTTGTAAGGCAGATGCTCTCCCAGCTGAGCTAAGCGACCATTTAATATATTTTTTTATTCAACTATCGACGAGATTTATTTTACTATGTATCTTAAAATTTGTCAACACTTTTTTTACATTTTTTTAATATTTTATTTCTTTTTATATTTTATATTAAAGCAAGTACCCTAATTATCACTTTTTAAGGTACTTGTTTAATATATATTTTAAATTAAAAAATTATCTTCTTCTTTCTCTTTCTTCTCCACCACGTTCTCTAGTTTCTGAAATAGCTTTGGCAGAATCTACATGAATTTGTTGTTCTTCTACTTGTTTTACAAATCCTTTTTTAGGTAAATCTTGCTGTTCACTTGATGGTGATATCTTATTTATAATATTTCTAATTATTTTATTTGCTTTTACCTTTTTTGGTATAAGTTCAAGTATATTTCTAGCTCTAATAACAAGTTCTGATGTTGAAAGATGAATTGATTTTCCTTGTTCTTTTTCAATTCTTCCTCCAAATTCTGATACAGATTTTAAAGCGTCTAATTGTTCAGGTGAAAGCTCAACTTTTTCTTCATCATCAACTTCATAAGCTTCATTATTTTCAGTCATACGTAATAAAGTTCCAAAATTACTTCCAATTACTCTTAAGACACTGTTTGCCATAACTCTTTATACTAAGCTCTCTTAGTATCCTCCTTCTTTTAAAAAATAATAACTCTATTTTAAGTATAACACAAAAAGCCTTATTAATCAAGGCTTTTTCTAAAAATAATTAATTTACATAAAAAATTAACTCATATAATCTTTTAATCTTTTGCTTCTACTTGGATGTCTTAGTTTTCTTAAAGCTTTTGCCTCAATTTGTCTTATTCTTTCACGAGTTACTTGGAATACTTTTCCAACTTCTTCTAAAGTTCTTGCTTTTCCATCTTCTAATCCAAATCTTAATTTTAAAACTTTTGCTTCTCTTGGTGTTAATGTACTCATTACTTCTTCTAATTGCTCTTTTAATAATGTATATGCAGCTGAATCATGTGGAGCTGGTGATTCATCATCTGGTATGAAATCTCCTAAATGACTATCGTCTTCTTCTCCTATTGGAGTTTCTAAAGACACTGGATCTTGAGCTATTTTTTGTATCTCCATTACTTTTTCTACAGGTATTTCCATTTCTTCTGCTATTTCTTCTGGTGTTGGCTCACGTCCTAAAAGTTGTAATAAGTGTCTTGAGGTTCTTATAAGTTTATTTATTGTTTCAACCATATGAACTGGTATTCTTATTGTTCTTGCTTGATCTGCAATAGCTCTTGTAATAGCTTGTCTTATCCACCAAGTTGCATAAGTACTAAACTTAAATCCTTTTGTATAATCAAATTTTTCAACAGCTTTTATAAGTCCCATATTACCTTCTTGTATTAAGTCTAAGAATAACATTCCTCTTCCAACATATTTTTTAGCAATACTTACTACTAATCTTAAATTTGATTCTGCTAATTTTTGTTTTGCCTCTTCATCATCTTCTAGTATTTTTTGAGCAAGCTCTAATTCTTCTTCAAAAGAAAGTAGTGGTATTCTTCCTATCTCTCTTAAATACATTCTTACTGGGTCATCTACACTAACCCCTTCTATATTTACTAAATCGATTTCTTCTAGTCTAATATCTTCTACTTCACTTAAATCATCAACATTTGGCTCTAATAAATCATCATCATCTTTTAATACATTTACACCTAATTCTTCAAAAGCATCAAATACCTTATCAATTTGTTCTGGATTAATTTCTCCTAATTCTGCTGCTAATTCTCCATATGTTATTTTTCCTTTTTCTTTTGCTGATGATAAAATCTTTTTTACTTTTTCCTTTTCATCATCTGTTTCTTGTGTATTTTCTTTTTTTGATTTTTTAGATACAGCTTCTTTTTCATCATTGCTTTCTTTTATAGATTTTTTATTTTCTTTTAGTTCTTCTGAATTCTTTTTTGTATTCTCTTTTTTAGCTTGTACAGTTTCTTTTTCTTCTTTTTTTGTTTTTTTACTATCTTTTTTTGGTTCTTCAGCTTTTTCTATCTTTTTACTATCATTTTTTGCTTCTTCTGATTTATTTTTTTTATTCTCATTCTTTACTATTTTTTTATCTTTTGAAGATTCTTTTTGTGCTTTTTTCAATTCTGCTTTTGAATTTTCTTTATTTTTTGTAGAAGATACTTTTTTTGTATCTTTTTTATTTTTTTCTTCTTTTTTTGCAATATCTTTTGCCTTTTCTTTACTAGCTGATTTAGTATTTTTAGGTTTATTTTTTTCCGCTATTTCTTCTATGTTTTTTTCAGCTTTCTTCATTTTTTACCTCCTACTTATTTTTAGCCAGCTCTATAATTATATTGTTAAGTTCTTGTTCTAATCCATAAGCTTGTTCTTTACTTAGGTTTGGATTTTCCAATTCTTTTATTATTTCCATTTTTCGACTAATTAATTTATCTTTGTTATAAGTTACTATTATATCTTCTATACATTTTTTTACAGAAGTTATTTCATAATCTGATACCATTATAGTACTTACATGCGCTTGAAGATTCTCATCTTCAATATTAGAAATACTACTAACAATTTTATCTTGTCCTGCATTTATATTTTCTAGTATTATTTCAAAAATCCTTCTATTTAATTCGTTTTTAAAATCATTTGTAGAAATATTCTTTATGATTTCTTCAAAAGATTCTTCTAAATGATTTATCAAAAGATAAATTATAACATTTTCTCTTTTTAATTGCGAATCACTAATATCAGACTTTACTTCCTCTTTATTTACAGCTTGTCTAGATAAAATATTAGCACTACTATTACTATTGCTTTCTTTATATAGAGTCTTATTAACTTCTCCATATATAGCTTCTTTAGATATATTATATTGTTTAGAAATTTTGTCTATATAAATTTCTCTTTCAATATTATTATCTATTTTCGCTAAAATTCTAGTTATTTCTTTTAAGAATTTTATCTTATCATTAGCATTATCAAGATTATATTTTTGCTTTAAAACTTTTATTTTAAATTCTACTAATGAAATAGCATTTTCAACTAGTAAATTAAATCTGCCACTTCCATACTTTATAATATATTCATCTGGGTCTTTAGCACCTTCCATTTGCAAAACTCTAGCATCACATCCTTGAGATTCTAAAACTTCTAATCCTCTTTTTATGGCTTCTTGCCCTGCACCATCTGAGTCATAAGAAAACACTACTTGCTCACTATATTTCCTAATTAATCTTCCCTGTTCTTCTGTCAGGGCTGTTCCTAGTGAAGCGACTGCATTTGTTATTCCTCTTTGATGCAAAGATATAGCATCCATATAACCTTCAACTAAAATTATTTTTTTTGAATCTGAATGTTTTGCTAAATTAAGTGCAAATAAGTGCTTTTTCTTAGAATATACTAGATTTTCATTGGAATTTATATATTTAGCAATTTTATCATTATTTTCAAGTCTTCTTCCACCAAACGCTACTACTTTGCTATTTACATCCATAATAGGAAACATTAATCTTTTTCTAAATCTATCTATATATTCTCCATTATCATTCTTGTTTACAAGTCCTGTAGCAAGAATTTCATTTTCTTTAAACCCCTTAGATATTAGATGATTATATAATTCATTATAATTTCCTGAATATCCTATTTTAAATGCTTTTAAAGTCGTATTATCTAATTTTCGTTGTTTTACATAATCTTGTGCTATTTTGGCTAATGGTTTATATAATCTTTCATGAAAAAATATAGCTGTTTCTGCATTTATTTTATACATTCTATCTTTTAAATATTGTTTTTCATTAAACTCTGCATTTTGGGTAGTCGGAAGTGTTATTTTTGCTCTTTCGGCTAAAAACTCTAAGGCATCTTTAAAAGAAACTTTTTCTATTTCACTAATAAAGGTAAAAACATCCCCACCTTTTCCGCATCCAAAGCAATGAAAATATTGCCTGTCAGCAGAAACAGAAAAAGAAGGTGATTTTTCTTTATGAAATGGACATAATCCGAAAAAAATTTCTCCCGCTTCTTTTTAAAGTTACATATTGAGATATAACATCCACTATATCATTAGCAGATCTAATTTCTTCTTTTAATTCATCACTATATTGAACCATTATTTAAACCTTTCCTTTATATTATTCGACAGATATTCTTTAAATCCTTCATATTTACATAATTTTTTACAACTATATTTATATTTTGTATCAAAAAAATAACATATTTATTACAATACAAAGAATTATAGGCATAAAAAAAGAATTATATATTACTTATATAATTCTCCTTAAATTCTATGCCTGAATAAATTTCTTTACTATATTTCCAGTATTTTCTTCTGGCATTTTATCTATTTCTGATATTCCATGTAATTCATAAGAAGTATTTATTTTTGTATCTACTAGAGCTTCTACTTCTTCTTTTTCTTTGCTTTCAACAAGTACTAATTCGCTAACTAAAATTTGCTTTGCATTTAAAAGCATTTTCTTTTCAGTTGTTGATAGCCCTTTATCTTTTTGTTTAAAGCTTAAGTTTCTAACAATATCTGCAACTTCAAAGATGTCTCCTGATTTCATTTTTTCTACATTATCTCTATATCTTTTGTTCCATTTCATAGACATTTCAGTGCTGTCCTGCTCTAAAACATTTATTACTTTTCCGGCAGTTTCTCTATCTATTATATTTCTTACGCCAATTTCCTCTGCTTTAGCTGTTGGTACCATAACTTTTACTTCACCTGGCATTTTTATTATGTAGTATGATTGTTTTTCATCCAAAATAGAACGTTCTTCTATAGTTTCTATCACACCAGCCCCATGCATTGGATAAACAATTTTGTCTCCTATCTTAAACATATTTCTACGTCACTCCTTCCAAGTAATTTCAAATTACTACATTACAATTATACTACAAAATTTGGAAAAAGTCAAAGTATTTGGAAATAAAATTCACATAATTTATTAATATTTTATTCAAAAAAAATATTAAAAGTCTGTTTTGATATAATTATCTAATATAAAGATTTTCTTACAAGTAATTATATTATTTTGAAGTTGAACCAAAGCCACCTTTTCTTGTACCTGTCGCATTATCATCATCTACTTTTAAATATTTCATGAAAATAACTTGCCCTATTGCATCACCTTTTTTTATTTCAACATCATGATCAAAAAAATTATAAAAAGAAAACATAAAATGTCCATCGTTATCTTCATTACAATAATAATCAGCATCTATTATTCCTACACTATTTGCCATAACTAATCCTCTTTTTCCTGGATTAGAACTTCTATTACATAACATATAAAATTCATCTTCCCTACAATAAGCTTTTAATCCTGTTTTTACAAGTGTTGGCTTTTGACCTGGTTTAAAAGATGGTATTATACAGTCTTCTGCGGCCTCTACATCATAACCTGCCGAATTGGCTGTTTTTCTAACTGGTAAATTTATTCCTGCATTTTCAAATCCTTTTGCTACTTCAAATCCACGTTCTCTCATATTTCCACATTTCTCCTTTTATTTTTTCTTATTATACATTGATATTTTACTTTATTCAAGTATTTTTTTTATTTTGTCCATATATCTCATTGCCATTTTATATCCAGATTCAAAACAATAATCTACATTCTGTATATCTAATAAACTAGTTCCATCTGTATCTACTTCTATTGCAATATCACTATCTTTTATATTCTGAAGTGAAATCCTATTACTCATCATGTCAAGTGTTTTTATTCCAATATCTATAATATTACTCTCACTCTTAATTCTATCACTTTTAAATCTAACTGAAATAACTTTATCTGCTCCTAATTTTCTTGCTATATTAGTGGGAATATTATTTACTACTCCCCCATCTATATATGTTTTGTTATTTATCTTACAGGGATCAAAAACAACAGAAAAACTAGAACTTGCTCTTATTGCCTTTCCAATATCAATATCATTTATATATTCTATTTCTTTATCATCTTTTATGCCTTTAGAAGTAAAAACCGCTTCTTTTTCGTCTGTAATATTTGTAGCAACAATTCCTAAAGGAATTTCTATTTCATTTATATTGGTTACACCATTTTCTAATGCAATTTTACTATATAAATCTTCTATTGGCTTACCGCTTCTAAAACCCTCAAATTTTATTTCTTTATTAAAAAGTATACTATCAAATATTATTGGATCTAAACTATTTCCAACTAGTTCAAAAGCATATTTATTAAATAAATCATATATTTCTTTTGAAGAATAGCCTATAGATTTCAAAAATGCAACATGGCTGCCAGAGCTAGTTCCTGTATATACCTCTATATTTATATTATTCTCTTCTAAGGCTTTAAAAACACCTGCATGTGCAATTCCTCTCATTCCTCCACCAGATAAAGCAATTCCTATTTTCATTCTTATTTCACCTCTTAAAAATTATTATTACCATAAAATTTTTTTTATAAACGTTATAAACGTTATAAAAGTATAAAACCATTTCTTTCAAATTTTGTTTGTGAAATATACTTTATTTTCATATTTTCTAAATAACAACACACCTATTAAAATTTAATTCTAAGATTATTATCTGATATTAATAATCTACTCTTAAAGTAATTCCTTTGCCAAAGTGTAAAAAAGACGAGTAAAAATTATATTTACTCATCTTTTTTATTAAACAAAGGATTTTATAATTATGCTTCATCAAAGCTTAAATTTACTTTAAATAAGTCACCATCTATTTTTATTTTAAAGACTCCTTTTTGAAGTTCTGTCAAGCTTTGTGAAATTGAAAGTCCAAGTCCGCTTCCTTCTGTAGTTCTTGATTTATCTCCTCTTACAAATCTTTGTATTAATTCATCTTCTGAAATATTTAATTTATCTTTAGATATGTTTTTTATACTTATACTTAGTTTTTTGTTTTCACAGCTAACATCAATATAAACTCTTGTACTATCTAAAGCATATTTTGCAATATTTCCAAATAAATTTTCTATTACTCTATAAATATATCTATTATCTGCATTTATATATACTGTTTTACTTGGATAGTTTTCTTCTATAATTAATTTTTTATCATTAAATTTATCTTCAAATTCTCCTAAGCTCTGTTTTATTAATTCTTTAACATTAATTTTTTCTATTTTTAATCTTACATTTCCTGAAGACGCCTTTGATGCTTCAACTAAGTCTTCTGTAAGTTTCTTTAATCTTTGTGACTTATTATCTAAAATACTTAAATATTCTTTTGATTTTTCGCTATCTATACCATCTTGTTTTAATAAATCAACATAATTTATTATTGAAGTAAGTGGTGTTTTAATGTCATGTGACACATTAGTAATAAGTTCAGTTTTAAGTTTTTCTGATTTTATTCCTTCTTCAATAGCATTAACATATCCATTTTGAATATTATTTATATATTCTATTGTATTTTTAAAGTATTTTGAAAACTTAGTCTCGTCTAATTTTTCAACATCTTCACCATTATACATTTTATTTAAATGTTTTTCTATTTTTTGATAATCAAAAAGTACTAACGACACTTTATACATAATATATAAAGCAAATATAAAATCTAATATTATTCCAGATATACCGAAAATTCCTATCACTATGATTGCAACAATAATATATATAGCAACTGATAACATTACTTTAGAGGTAATATTCCAAGAATCTATTATATCATTTATAACTTTTTTCATTGATGTATAAATCTCTTTTAACTTTTTAATTAAGAAGTAACAAATTTTTCCTGTAAAAGTTGTTTTCCAAAAGCATTTAGCTTTTATTCTTTTAACTATAGTATTTCCTACTACTGCAAATAATATATAATAAGTAAAATACATTCCTGTTATCAAATTAATAAACAATTTATAATTTTCATAAAAGAATTCTTGTTCTATGCAGAATATAATAGGTATCATTAAAAAACATAATACAAATAAGATTATCTCTAAAGGTATTTTATCTAAATCATTTAAATCAATCTCATCTTTTCCCTTAGTATGACCTATACTAATAAGTAAATAGACACATACAATTACTAATAATCCTGAACATACAGGAAATATTACAGATAATTTTTGTTCATCCTTGGCAAGCATCTGCAATTTTTGTCTTAAATTCTCTACAATTTCCTCACCATCATATCCCTCAACATAAGAACTATAAATATTAAATTTTTGAGAATCAAATTCGAAAACTAATCTTTCATATTCTGAATCTTGATAAATCTTAATATCAGGATATTCTTTTTTTAAATTTTCTATAAGCTGTAATGGAATAGCATTATTTATCTCTGTGTTTGTAGTATTTTCTTCATCATTTGTAATATCTCCTTCTAGTACAGAGTTTTCCTTATTTGAAGCATAATATTCTTTAAATTCTTCCTTAAAGTCTACTCTATCTGGATATTTATAAACAAAATATTTATTATCTTTATAATTATTTATTGATTTTATTCCATATAAGCTTATCGCTTCTGAGTTTGTATCTATATTGTTATTTACAATATTTACATACTTTATCCTTTCATCTTGTCTTTCTGATATATATTTAAGTATTTTATCATAGGTATCTGTTTCTGAAGTTAACTGAACATTAGTCCACACTTCATTTCCATACGATACTAAATAATACGCTTCTTTTACTCTAGCATAAGGTGCTACAATAAAATTATCAATATAATAAATATTTTTTTCTCCATCTATAATGTTATTATCACATTGATTGTAAAACACATCTACTATCGATCTTTTTCTATTTTCTAAAAAGTTTATATATCCATGTGAAAATCCTTCTGTTTGATAGTATTCTTTAGAGAAATCTTCTGTGTTATTACCTATTGAATAATATAATATAGGAATTATAATTCCTAGTATT
>JAAVXQ010000009.1 GCA_022790685.1 Clostridia bacterium | reverse complement strand
TCATTTAAAATAGCTTTTATAGCTGTTCTAGTAGTTTGTGTTTTATTTGCTGTTATAGCAACTTTTTCTTTTACCAAGCCATTTAAAAGTGTAGATTTTCCCACATTTGTTCTTCCCACTAGAGATACAAAGCCTGATTTAAATCCCTTCACTATATATGCTCCTTTATTCTATTGTTACTTTTGCATCAATTGGACATATATTTATAAAAGTATTTCCATCATTTATTTCAATTTCATTACCTTCTAAGTCCATATATTTTGTTTGTTCTTCTCTAACATTTTTTTGACATTTAATTTTTATTGCTTTTCCATTTGTAATGTAATATCCATCTAAAGTTCCCCATGTTACAACTTGTTGTCTACCTTTATCTTCTTTGTCTGGTAAATCATGATTTTTAGCAAAAGTTATTATTATATTTTTTGTTGTTATGTCTTGTCCATCTGTTTTATCTGTTTGTTTTTTACCTTTTGAATATCTTGTATATCTTTTTGTTTCTTCATCATATTTATATTCTACCAAGTGTTTTTCCGCATATGGTATTTTTATATCATTTGCAGTTATGTAACTATCTTTTAGTTCTACTTCATGTTCAACATAATTAAATGGTGTTCCTTTAGTTGTTGTTGTTTTATAATTTTTTTCTTTACAAATTTCTAGAATTTTACTTGTGTTAGTATATGCATTATGTGGTGCTTTTCTTGATTTATCTCTCCAATATTTTGCAGTATTTGTTCTTGCTTTTCCTGTATCATAAATTTGTCCATTTATATTATTTGTTCTATATAGATTCATATCAGCATCTGCTTGTGGACTTAATCCTAAATGAGCATATATTGCATCATATTCCATAGCATAATCTAAGAAATAATGTCTAGAACTTCTCATAGGTCCAACTTCATCAACATCTACTCCTTTAAATAGTGCCATTAATCTTGTTTCATTACCTTCCACTATTACTTCATAAACTGCAAAAGCTTTATTGATAGATGATTGTGGCTGTGCATTTACATTATTATCAATCATAAATGCTATTGGTCTTTCATTTGATGAACTAAATATTTTAATATTTTTTAAATTATTTTCACCTTCTGATACTATTTCGTCCATTTGATAAGGATTATTTCCAACTTCTTCTGCTGAAGTTAATTTTGTTGCTACAAAAACTCCTAATGCTATAATAACTAAAATAACTATAGCAATTATTGCTATTTTTACTTCTTTTTTCATTTTAATACTCCTTTGTTTTAAGTTTAAATTTTTCTTATGTAAAAATCCTTTATGCAAAAAAGATTTTTGTTCCAAATATAATGATACCTATAATTGCCGAAAATATACAAGTTATAAATACTGCACCAGCTGATACATCTTTTGCAATTTTAGCTTTTTCATTATATTCAGATGTAATTAAATCAATAGTATTTTCAATAGCCGTATTTATAAGTTCTGTTACAATTACTATATTAATAGTACTTATAACAATTACCCATTCTATTAAATTTATTTTTAATAAAACCCCTAATATTATTGCCAAAATTCCGAAAAAAACTTGAATTCTTGTATTTCTTTCGTTTTTAAGTGCATGTTTAATTCCATTAGTAGCATTTATCATTGCTTTATAAAAATTTGGATTTTTCCAACTTGTCATAATATTATTAGACCCTTACAATTTTTAATTTATTTAAAACATTTTCTTCTTTTTGTCTCATTACTATTTTGTCATTTTCTTCAATATGATCTTCACCCATCAAATGATAAAATCCATGTACTATCATATAACTAAGTTCTCTTTCAAAACTATGACCATATTCTTCTGCTTGAGTTTTTACTCTATCTACTGATATTACTATATCTCCGAAGTATTTCTTCATATTCGCTTTTTTTAGCAACTTCTAATTCTTCTTTTTCAAACATAGGAAATGAAAGTACATCTGTTTCTTTATCTATATTCCTATGTTCGTTATTTAACTTTCTTATATTTTCTGGATTTGTAAGTATAATACTGATATATAGTTTAGTTTTTTCTAGTCTTTCCGTAGAAAAACATTCTTTTACTACTTTTTTAATTAGTTTATCATATTCTACATTTTCTTCTACTTCTAAGTATTCTATCTGAACTCTTTCCATTTTATCCTCTTTGTTTTATTCTAACAAATCTATAATTCTCTGTTTTCTTAAAGGAATTCTTCAAAACTCTCATTACGCCTAATTCTACTAATTTCACTTTATAGAAACTTCTTACTTCTTTATATTTTTCTGTATTTTCCTCTGTATCATGAAGTTCTCTTTTTAAAGATAATATTTCTTTTTCTTCTGAAACTTTGCTCTTACTATAAGCTTCCCAGAATTTTTTATAATCATTTCTATCTTCTGGCTTATCCCAATATACTTTTGTTGATAATAATTTAACATTATAATCTTCTATTAGTCTTAGTAATATTTGATATACTTCTTCTTTCTTCTCTTTTGATTTAGTATTTACAATTAAATTTCTAGTATCTCTTAATAACTTATTATAACATTGTTCTGCTGCAACTAATGGTAAACTATGTGTAAATAGTACTCTGCTTAATCCTAATAAAATCATATTTTTTTCTACAAAATCTTTTTCATCTAGTTTACCAACACTAAATTTTTCATATTCTTCATATTCTTTTATTATTTTTGAGTATGTATTATTTGTGTCTTCTTCTAATTTTAAAGGCAAAATATTTTTTATATATTCTTCTAATGTATTAAATATATTTCTATATACTTCTGTTTGATTTGTATTTTTAGCTTTTATTCCATCAGCTAATTTTACAGAATAATTCTTTAAAATTCCTTTATATAAAACATCTGCTTTTTCAATATATAGTTTTTTAAATCTACCTATTAGTTTATCTTTTTCTGATGCTACAATATTTTCATAATCTAATTCTAATAAAAATTTCTGTTTTCTATATTTGTATTCTAAATATTCATTATCTTTTAAATGTACTATTGTGTAATAATTTGATAAAGCATTTTTTTCAAACATTGTGGCAGTATTATTTTTTACCTTTTTATATATTGAATCCATTATGTATCTGTCTATTGATTCTAGATATAAAGTATAACTTTCTTCATATCTATTTTTTGATTGTTCTTTTTTTTCTACATCATTAGAATTTTCTAGTTCTTTATAGATTTCAAAGGTTTTTAATGTTGTATTTCTTTTAATATTTATTATCATTCCATTAATTCCAATTTTAGTTGGTATTAATAGTTTAGTTAATGTATCTGATATTTTGCTTAAAAAAGTTGTGTCATTTGCAAGAACTTTTAAACTTCTTTCTTCCATTTTAATCATCCTTTCTTAGGTCTCCTATCTTTTCTTTAGTTCCTATTTTCTTTTCTACAACATAAATTAATTTAACTTTTGCTCCATTTTCATCTAATTCTGTTTGTACTTCCTTTTGTGCATCCGTATAGTTTTCCAAGTTATTTTCTCTAATAATTTCTTCTTCTAACTCTCCGAACTATTTTATCAGTAAGCTCTTCATTACTATACTTTTTGCTTAGTATATTTTTTTCTATATTAGTTATTTTTATAATCTCTACGGGAATATAAAAATTAGAAAATAGTTTTATTTTTTTACTTGCCTTTATTGTATCATAATTTTTAAATTTTGAAACCCCTTTATTGAAATTTATTTTAAAATTATTTATATAAATTTCTGCTCGTTCTTCTTTATTTCCTGTTTCTTCTTCAACTTGTTGCACAAATTCTTCTTTTTTTTCTTTTTCATAATATTTTTTTACAAAAATTTCAGCTTCAGCGTGTACAAACCTATCTCCCGTATACTTTCCTTGCATAACACCTTCTACTAACAAGTCTCCTTCTTTTACTTCATCTCCAACATTTACTCTTGCTGTTCCATTTTGTACTATTATTTTTGATACTATTCCAGAATCTTCAGATACAATATTGCATATTTCATTTTTATCTATAATTTCTGGTTTCTCAGTTGCTTCAACAATTTTTACTTTTGCATTCGTTCCATCTATATCAATTCCAATCCAAGCGATTTCTTCATTTTCAAGTCTTATTTGATTTATTATTTTTTCTTTATCAATTTTATACTTTAATATTCCTATTTTTAGTCCTTTTTGATACAAAGAACTTAAAAGTTCTTCTTGATTTAGTTTCACATTTCCTTCTAGTTCAATATTCCAAACAAAATTAGATAGTCCTAAAATAAAAATTGCAATTACTAATGTTGTAATCGCAAATATCTTTCTTTTTTTATATCTATTTAATAAAAATGGTAATCCATACTTTTTCTCAATTTCAACTTTACATTTGGTTTTTTTAGCAATATTTCGTATATTTCTAAATTCTGACTTAAGAATTTTTGCTTTTAAAATAGTACTTTTCTCTCTAAAGGATTCTAGCAAAATTATTCTTTTACTCATACAAATATTTATAAATCTTTCTATATAAAATCCTTCAACTTTTATACTAACATATCCGGCATAGTAACATATAAATTTTCTTAATCATTTTTAGATTTCTCCTTTTAGTTTATTTAAATCTTTTTTTCAAAATCTATATTTTCAATTTTACCTTTTACTAATATATCATCTTCTGTCATTTGACTAAGTTTTAAATTAAAACCATTTATATTTATAATTCCAATATATGTACTAATTCTAGCAAAAAAATCTTCATATTCTAGAATTCCCTTAAAGTTTTCAATTAAAACTTCCTCAAATCCAACTATTGTTATTTTTGGAACTTTACCTGATACTTCTCTAGGAATTTCTAACATTTGATTTATTTTATTTATATTTATCATAAAAAAACACCTCTTTTTTAAAAATATATTCTAAAAAAGAAATGTTATTCTCTTTATTCTTCTAAAAGTTTTAAAAGATCTTCATCTTTTTTTAAATCTTCAGCTAAAAAATCTATTACTTTTTTCTTTCCTTTTTTTACAGCTACTGTTGCAACTTCTTTATCTTGTCTTAATCTTAGACTAGCGTATTTTATTATTATAGGTTTATTACTAACAGAAGCTAATACTACATCTTTGTCATCTCTTAGAGCTTGACTTGCAAAATATAATACTTGACCATCATTTTCTGCTGCTTTTAATATAACCTCTTTATCATCTTTTAATCTTTCACTTAAATAACAAGTTGTCCATCCAGCTTTAGAAACTGCCTCTAAAGCCACCTCTTTGTCATCTTTTAATCTTTCACTTGAAAATTCTAAAGCTCCAGAGTCCTTTTTTACTGCCTCTAAAACAACTTCTTTATCGTCTCTTATTTCATCATTTGCCCATTCTATTAATAGTGGCATTTCTTGTACTATTTTTAAAAAATATTCTCTATCATTTGTTTTTTCTCTAGCTTCAATAACTTCTTTAGCCTCAGGCATATATCTTTCCTCCACCTAATACAATATCATTTAAGTAAAAAACTGCCGATTGCCCTGGTGTAATACCTCTTTGTTCTTCTTCAAAAGTAATCTTTACAGAATTTTCATCTATTTTTTCCAATAAACTATCTGCTTCTTTGGCTGCATATCGTATTTTTGTTTTAACTTTTATTGGTTTAGTTATATCTTCTATTAATAATAAATTTATATCTTTTACTATTAACTCTTTTGAAAATAGTTCATGTTTTTCTCCGAACTATCACTTCATTTTTTTCTTTATTAAAGCCTAATACATATAGTGGAACTGGATTGGATATTCCTAATCCTTTTCTTTGGCCTATTGTATAATTGTAAAGTCCATTATGTTTTCCTAGTACTTTTCCAGCTTTATTTACAATATTACCTAAATTCTTTTTTATATCATATTTCTCTTCCATAAATTTTTTGTAATTTCCATCTGGTATAAAACAAATATCTTCACTATCTGGTTTACTAGCAATAGAAAGACCTTTTTCTTTAGCTATATTTCTTATTTCATCTTTGTTTTCAAAATCTGAAAGTGGAAATATTATCTTACTTAAAATTTCTTTTGGTATACCATATAATACATAGCTTTGATCTTTTTTTGATGAAGCTGATTTTTTTAGCACATACCTTGAATATTCTTCACTATATTCTATTTTTGCATAATGTCCAGTTGCAATATAATCTGCTCCTAATTCTTTTGCTTTTTCATACATAGCACCAAACTTTAGGTGTTTATTACATTCTATACATGGATTTGGAGTTCTACAATTTTTATACTCACATATAAAATTATCAATTACATATTTTGAAAATCTATCTTTAAAATTCACTGTATAATGTGGAATATTTAAATAATCACATATTCTTTTTGCATCAACTACAGAAGAGCTATCTTCTTCATCTTTAAATAGTTCCATTGTAATTCCTATAACCTCATAACCTTGTTCTTTTAGTAAAATTGCTGATACGCTACTATCAACTCCGCCACTCATTCCTAATAGAACTTTTTTATTTTTTTTACTTGCTACGCATACTGACTCTGTAGCAGGCATAGCCTCAGCAGACTCAGAAATTCCGCCATTCATTTCTAGTAACACTTTTTTCTCATTTTCCATAGCCAATACTCCATAAATTTATTGTTATTATTATTCTATGTGTTTTCATCACTATTCTCTTCTTTTGTAGTATTTACATCATTTGCAGGTGCTTTTTCTATTTCTTTTCTTGGAATTTTTTTAGTGTCCAATTCATTTTTTTCTTTATCTAAAAATATTTCTATCTTCTCTCCTGCCACAATTTCTTTGGCTATGATTTTTCTAGCTAACATAGTTTCAATTTCACTTTGTATAATTCTTTTTAATGGTCTTGCACCATATGTTATATCATAACCTTCATCAATTAAATATTGTATTGCTTCTTTTGTAACAGAAAGCGCTATTCCTTTTTCTCTTATTCTTTTAGCCAATGATCTTAATAATAATTCTACTATTCCATATACTACATCTTTTTCTAATGCTTTGAAATATATTATTTCATCTAATCTATTTAAAAATTCTGGTCTAAAGTAATCTTTAAGAACTTCTTTTATATTATCTTTTGCACCTTCTGTTATTTCTCCATCATCTTCTATACTATCTAATATAAGTTGTGAACCTAAATTTGAAGTTAAAATTATTATTGTATTTTTAAAATCAACTGTTCTTCCTTGAGAATCTGTTACTCTACCATCATCTAAAATTTGTAAGAAAATATTAAAAACATCTGGATGAGCTTTTTCAACTTCATCAAATAATAAAACTGCATATGGTCTTCTTCTAACAGCTTCTGTAAGTTGTCCTCCCTCTTCATATCCTACATATCCTGGAGGTGCACCAAGTAGTCTTGTTACACTTGCTTTTTCCATATATTCTGACATATCAAATCTTATCATATTTTTTTCATCATCAAATAAAGTTCCAGCTAAGGTTTTACCAAGCTCTGTTTTTCCTACTCCTGTTGGTCCTAAAAATAAGAAAGAACCAATTGGTCTATTTGGATTAGCTATTCCTGCTCTTGCTCTTAAAATAGCTTCACTAACTTTTTTTACAGCTTCATCCTGACCTACAACTCTTTGATGTAATATTTTTTCTAAATTAAGTAATTTTTCTCTTTCTCCTTCTGCCAATTTTGACACCGGTATTCCTGTCCATTTTGATACTATTTTAGCTATTTCATCTTCTGTAACTTTATTTTTTAAAAGTGAATTTTTTCCTATTGTTTTTTCAACTTCTTTTTCTTCTTGAGCTAATACTGTTTTT
>JAAVXQ010000098.1 GCA_022790685.1 Clostridia bacterium | reverse complement strand
CACATACATGTATCTTTTGAACTGTGCTTTTTTCCATAAATAAAACCCCTTTCATAGTTATAAAATGAATTTACTATGTGTTACTTCTATACCAATTTTCAAGAACAATTTACTACGTTTTAGACAAAATGTCAATTACATTTCGCATTTTTTTACTTTATTTTTAAAAATATGATATAATATATTTAGAATAATTAAAAAAGGAGAATTTTATGGAAAATATTGAAAGTTCTTTAGAAGCTTTACTTGTTGAATTTAATAGAGATATAAAAAGAAATTGTGATTCTGGAAGATCAAAACAAGAATTAGAAGAAAGATATAAAAGCATTATGAAACAATATATAGATAAATTTTCTTCTGCTCTGGAAGCCTTTAACTTATCTTCTAATTCAAATCAAGATTATCTTTATTCAGAATTTAGTGTTATAAATAAGCATTTTGAAAAAGTTATCTCTGAACATGGTTTTTCTACTGCTGATACGATGGTTAGACAAAACAATTTTGAATTTGAAAGAAATTTAGAACTTATTGCTGAAACTGCAATAAGTAGTGATGATAAAAAATACGGAATATCTCAAAATTCTAGAAGAAAAAGCTCTATAATGGAAGATGAAAAAGATGATTCAAAAAAACAAGATAAAAAAGATTCTGAAAAGTTTGAAGACTATCTTCATGATTTTTCAAGTAATGTTATTAGTCATTCTTTAAGAGTTACTACTGGATATTTAAGTCAAAGAGAATACATGCTTATGGCTGCGGCTGCAGAAGCTAACGCTCAGGGATTAAAAAAACATATAACCCAATTAAATAAAAGTATGGTAGAAGCATATGCTCAAGCTTTACTTACTCACACCTCTTCTGTTCATGAATATTATAATGAAAAAAATCAAGAGTATCTTAGTGCTATATTAGATACTGTAGAAAAGGCAAAAGATATGGATAATAGCCCTTTTGCTCCTGTTTCTAAAGAAGTTCAAGAAAGATTAAGACGAGTTAGTGAAAATGCTAGACAGTTTAAAGAAAGTAGTCCTGCAAAAAAACAACCTAACACCCCATTATCTTTACCTGATGATATAATTATATAAAATAATTATAACTTTATATAAAAAAGGATATAAATTAAATCAATTTATATCCTTTTTATCTTATATTTTCTCATTAACTATAAAATGTATTATTCCCATTCAATTGTTGCAGGTGGTTTTCCTGTAATATCATAAACCACTCTATTTACATGCTTTACTTCATTTACAATTCTACTAGAAACTTTTTCTAATACCTCAAATGGTATTTTAGACCATTCTGCCGTCATAAAATCTGATGTTGTAACTGCTCTTAAAGCAACAGTATAATCATAGGTTCTTTCATCTCCCATTACACCAACACTTTTTAAATTTGTTAAAACTGCAAAATATTGATTTATAGTTCTATCTAATCCTGCATTTGCAATTTCCTCTCTAAAAATATAGTCTGCATCTTTTAAAATTGTAAGCTTGTCTTCAGTTATATCTCCTATAACTCTTATTGCAAGTCCTGGTCCAGGAAATGGTTGACGATATACTAAAAATTCTGGAAGTCCTAGCTCTAGTCCTACTTTTCTTACTTCATCTTTAAATAAATCTCTTAACGGTTCTACTATCTCTTTAAAATCTACATAGTCAGGAAGCCCTCCAACATTATGATGACTCTTTATTGTTGCACCAACACCAACTCCACTTTCTATAACATCTGGATATATTGTTCCTTGAACTAAGTAATCTACTGTTCCGATTTTTTTAGCTTCTTCTTCAAAAACTCTTATAAATTCTTCACCTATTATTTTTCTTTTTGTTTCTGGGTCAGATACTCCAGCAAGTTTTCCTAAAAATCTATCTTTTGCATCCACTTTTACAAAATTAACATCAAAATTTTTAGTAAATACTTCTTCTACCTCTTCTGCTTCATTTTTTCTTAAAAGTCCATGGTCTACAAAAATACAAGTTAAATTCCTACCAATTGCTTTATTTATCAAAGCAGCTGCAACTGAAGAATCAACACCACCAGATAAGGCACATAAAGCCTTTTTATCTCCAATTTTTTCTTTTATAGACTTTACAGTCTCTTCAGCAAAAGAACTCATTTTCCAGCTACCTGTACATCCACATATATTATAAATAAAATTCTTTAATAGATTAATTCCATTTTTAGAATGATTTACTTCTGGATGGAATTGAATTCCATAAAAATTTTTAACTGTATTTTGCATTGCAGCATTAGGACAATGATCTGTTTGTCCGATATTCTCAAAACCTTCTGGTAATTCTGCTACAAAATCTGTATGACTCATTAAAAAGTCATTTGAATTTTCAAAACCGCTCAATAATTTTGAATTATTATTTATTCTTACACTGGTTACACCATATTCTCTTTTATCAGCTCTTTCAACTTTTCCACCTAAAACATGTGTCATAAGTTGCATTCCATAGCATATTCCAAGTACTGGAATTCCTAAATTAAATATTTCTTTATCACACATTGGTGCATTTTCTGCATAAACACTTGCAGGTCCTCCTGTAAATATTATTCCCTTAGGATTTTTCTCTTTTATTTTTTCTATAGATGTATTAAATGGTACTATTTCTGAATATACATTACATTCTCTTATTCTTCTTGCTATTAGTTGATTATATTGACCATAAAAATCTAATATCAATATTAATTCATCATTTTTCAAAATTATTCCCCCCTTAATTATATATTAAAAAGCAAATAAGTTTTTATTAGTTTTAGTTCATCTTAATTTTCTTTTTTAATATTTTATTTATTATTTATTTCATACATTAAAGTATCATATCTTTTTTCTTCATAATCTTCTTTTGAAATTTCTAATTTATTTAAAAATTCCTCTATTGTTTTTAGTGCTTCATTTTTTTGTTTCTCATTTTCTTCAGATAATATTTCTACTTCTATAAAATTTCCAAGTGACTCTATATTATCTATACAGATTGACATTTTATCTAGAGAATATCTCATTCTTTTCTTTTTAATAAAAACTTTCTCAATATATCCCATTTCTTCAAGCATTCTAGAAATTATGTCTGCATCTTCAATTAAAGTTTCTAATTCTATAAAGGCATTATTATCATCTGTTTTCTTTTTTAGTGTTAAAATATTTTTGTCCTCTTCTTTTCTAATTCTTATTACATTTTCTCCTACTGGTATGTCAAAATTTTTAATTTCTTTTCTTATAAAAATTTTATCTTCTTGCTCCTTTGCCTTTTTTATTATACAACCCAATTTATCTAATTTAGATATAATCTCACTTCTGTCTTTAATTCTAGCTTTTCTCTCTACTTCTAGCATGTCCCCTCCGTTTTATTTTCTAAAAATTAATTATTTCCTTCAATTTCTTTAAGAATTACATCATGTGCACTACCTTCTTTAATGCTTATATTAGAAACTAAAGTTAATCTAGCTTTTTTATGAAGTTCTGGAATTGTTATTGCTCCACAATTACACATTGTTGATTTTATCTTATTTACTGTTATTGCTAAATTATCTTTTAATGCTCCTGCATAAGGTATATATGAATCAACACCTTCTTCAAAAGTTAATTTATTTTTTGTAGGATCTTCTAAATATCTTTGCCAATTTCTTGCTCTATTTGAACCTTCTCCCCAATATTCTTTAACAAATGTATTACCTTTCTTTACTACTCTTGTAGGACTTTCATCAAATCTTGCAAAATATCTTCCCATCATTACAAAATCTGCACCCATAGCTAAAGATAATGTTATATGATAATCATGTACAATTCCACCATCTGAGCATACTGGTATATATATTCCTGTTCTTTCAAAATATTCATTTCTCGCTTCAACAACATCCATTAAGCTACTAGCTTGTCCACGTCCAATTCCTTTTTGTTCACGAGTAATGCAAATTGAACCTCCACCTACACCAACTTTTATAAAGTCAGCACCAGCTTCTGCTAAGTAATAAAATCCTTCTTTATCTACAACATTTCCTGCACCTATTTTTACCGTATCTCCATAATGTTCTCTTACCCAATCTATAGTATTTTTTTGCCATACAGAATATCCATCAGAAGAATCCATACATATCATATCAACTCCTGCTTCTACTAATGCTGGTATTCTTTCTGCATAATCTCTTGTATTAATACCTGCACCTACTATGTATCTTTTATTTTCATCTAATAATGAATCTGGATTATTTTTTCTATCTTCATAGTCTTTTCTAAATACTAAGTGTTCTAAATTATCATTTTCATCTAATATTGGTAGGCAACTTATTTTGTTTTCCCATATAATATCATTTGCTTCTGATAGGCTTATTCCTTTTTTAGCACAAACAATTTTCTCACGAGGTGTCATATACATATCTATTGGTGTATCTAAATCTACTCTTGAAATTCTATAATCTTTATCTGTAACTAATCCTAAAAATTTTCCATTACTACTTCCATCTTCTGTTATAATTACTGTTGAATGTCCTGTTTTTTCTACTAAAGCAATAACATCTCTTAAAGTAGTTCCACTTTTTACATTAGAATCACTATCTATAAATCCTGCTTTATGTTTTTTTACATTTCTTACCATTTCAGCTTCTTCTTCTATTGATTGTGAACCAAAAATAAAAGAACATCCCCCTTCACGTGCTAATGCTATAGCCATTTTTTCTCCTGAAACAGCTTGCATTATTGCAGAAACGAATGGGACATTCGCACTATATTTTGGTTCTTCTCCTTTTTTAAATTTTACTAATGGTGTTTTCAATGATACATTACTTGGAATACATCTCTCATCTGTTAAATTTGGAATTAATAAAAATTCGTTAAAAGTTCTTGAAACATCTTTTAATATTTCAGCCATTAAAAAAATCCTCCTTAAAATTTATTTTAAATAGATTTAATAATTATATCGTAAATTTACATAAAATGCAAGATTTTAAATTTATTTTCCTATATAAATTTAATAAAAAAAAATAAAAATTAAAATTAAAATTTAATTTTATTATTCTATGTTTCTATTAATGAAAAAATCGTTTTATTCTTTATACTATTTATAATTATTTTAAAATGAAAAAACAGGAGATTTTACTCTCCCGCTGTTTCCTCTTCTTTGCAAAGTCTATAAACTTCCTTGCAAGCTTCTAAATCAAAATCCTCTAAAGCAATCATTGCATACCCAATATGAACATCTATAATTTTGGATGGCAATGTTTCTACTTTTACTTTGTTAGATATTTCTGTTTCTGTTATTCTCCATGCAAATTCTCCTACTCTCTCATTGTTGTTACGATACCTATAGTAGAAAGATTTTCCATTTTCAATAATTTCCACATCATACCCAAATTTTGACTTTTTTAGCCGCCTATCAATTTTCCCTTGCCGATTTAGAAAATTTCCTACATAGATTTTCATCTTCTCGTCTACCTCGCTTTTTTCTGCCAGTTGGCTTTCTCTAAAATTTTCTAATGCTTCAAAATTTACAAATCTTATGGATTATACTATTAAGCTTTTTTTATTTCAAATAAGCCTTTTTTATTTCAACAGCAACAGTAGCTTAAATTAGTCCGTTTACATCATCCATAATATCATTTTCACTTTTTTACTCTATTTTTCTAATGTTATCTAGGAAATTCTTTGTAAAGTTTACAATAATTGACTATTTTATGTAAATATGGTATAATTAATATACGTAAGATTATACTTTATAAAAAGTGAGGTATCGCCTATGAAAAAAAATGGTAAAAATTTTGAAAAAGATATTCGTTTAGAAGCTTGTATATCAGATATTTTAGGTGGAAATAATGTACAAGGAATTTTAGAAAAATATGAAGGTGTTTCTCTTACTGACTTATATAATTACTCTTCAAATAATCCTAAGCAAAATCAGGCTTTAAGTGAAACAATTGGTAAGTATATATTAGAAAATAATCCTAGTCTAGATGATTATTTGAATTTGTTTTCAGATGATAGAAAAGATGCTTTAGATGCTGTTTTACTTGGTCTTAATGAAATAGCTAGACCCTTTAGAAGAAATCCTGATTCTGATATAATGAGAAAACTAGATTCAGATATGAAAACTATGAAAAAATATAAAGAACCCTTTAAAGAAGTAAACCGTTATGGTATTTTAGATAATGCTTCAAATGAAATGAGATATGCAAAATCAGAAGAAATAAGTTCTACTTTAGATTATATACGTTCTGAACATAAACCTGCTATTGATAAATTAGGTTTTATTCCAGATTATATGGTTTCTCAATATATAAGAGGTTATTTAAAACAAGATAATGAACAAAATAATTCTGTAGAAACTTTAAAAGACATGTCTGCTCCAAAACCTATGTATCCTTTAAGAGCTGATCTTTTAAAAAGAATCCAAGAAAAACAAGACAGAAAATCTCATTTAGTTTCAGAAATGAATGATTTAGATAGATATATCGACTTTATGCAAAGTCAAAAAGGAATGAATCCATCAGAAAGAGAGGAAAAATAGCAATGGTAAATAATATAGAACATATACTTAACTTACAAAGACAAGTAGAAAATGGTACTAAAAAATTAGATTCACTTTCTGATGAAGAATTAATTGAACTAGATAAACTTTATGATCAGCAATTAAAAGATATTGAAAAAAAATATGAACATAAAAAAAATGTATTTAAAAAAGTTTATTTAGAATATAAATCCAGTCAAACTCAAAATTAATTTATTAAAAAAGCCATAAACTTTTATAGTTTATGGCTTTTTATTTTGCAATTACTATAAATAAGTTAGTATATAATTAACATCATATTATTCTACACTTTTTAATGACTCTATCATATCTACTTTTTTTAACGAAAAGTATGTTACTATATTTACAATAATACTAAATAGTGTAGTTATCAATATTCCATATATATAACTTACTGGTTTAACCACCTTTTTAAATCTCAGCACTTCAATTTCACAAGTTCCAAGTATAAATGATGTTAGAATATATCCGAAGATTAATCCAAAAATTATTCCAATTATTGTTAGAAAAATAATTTCTCTTGTAATATAATCATATACTTCTTTATCATAAAATCCCAGTACTTTAATGGTTGCAAGTTCTCTTATTCTTTCACTAATATTAATATTTGATAAATTATATAAAACTACAAAGGCTAGTATTCCTGCTGAGACTATTAATATATATACTACTATATTCATAGCACTTACAGCATCATCCATACTTTTTCTTGATTCAGAAGTAAGTATTACTGTAGATGTTTTTGCATCATTTAAAAGTTCTTTAGAAATTTCCTCTTCTTTAGCTGTATCATATTTTTCTTTATACTGAACATACTCTACATTTACATTTTCTTCTTTTCCATAAGTTTTCTCATATAAGCTCTCACTCATATAAACATAATGATATATATAGTTTTCTACAATCTTTCCAACTTTTACTTTATGTTCTTCTTTTTCGCTATCTTCTAGAATAATTTCATCTCCAGGTTTTAATTTTAAAAGGTCTGCTACTTTGTCAGTAATAAATACTGTATTATCATCTAATTCTAATGGTTCTTTTGTTTTTCTATCTGCTAAATTTATTATTCCATTTAAAGAACCCTTTTCTTTTTCCACAATTATTTGAAGTTCTTTTTTTATTCCCTCATTAATTCCATTAGCTGCTTCTATATATACTCCTACTGTTTTTTGGATTTCATCTTTATTTTTCATTTTACTTTCAAGTTCTTTTATTTCTTCTTTTGTTAAAGTATCTTTAAGAGTTACCATCATGTCATAACTATATACGCCACTGTACTGAAAATCCATCATTCCAGTAATTGAGTCTTTAAGCCCATATCCAGCAACTATTAGTGCTGTGCAACCAGCTATTCCAATAACTGTCATTAAAAATCTCTTTTTATATCTAAACATATTTCTAATTGTAACTTTATAAGTAAAACTCAAGTTATTCCAAATAAATTTTATTTTCTCTAAAAATACTCTTTTTCCTGCTTTTGGTGCTTTAGGTCTCATAAGCTCTGATGGTGTAAGTTTTAGCTCTTTTTTTACTGTATATATTGTTGCTCCTAATATACAGAAAGTCATGGTTCCTAATCCTATAATAGCATATTTTATATTAAACTCAATAATTAAGTCCATTGGAATATACATCATCTGATACATAGTTATAATTATTAGTGGAAGTGTTTTAAAACCTATAATCATTCCTATAGTCCCACCTATTACAGATGCTAAAAATGCATATATAATATATTTCATAGATATCTGTTTATTGGTATATCCTAAGGCTTTGAATGTTCCTATTTGAGTTCTCTCTTCTTCAACCATTCTAGTCATTGTTGTTAAACTTATTAAAGTTGCTATAACAAAAAATACTATAGGAAATACATCTCCAAGTTTTGCTACATTATCTGTGTCTTGTGAATATGAATTATACCCAGTATTATCCTTTCTATCTAATATATACCATTTAGCTACTTTTACTTTTTCTAATTCATCTCTTGCCTCGATTAGCTTTCCTTCTGCATCTTGTATCTTTTCTTCAAATTCTTGTTTTTTTTCTGATAATTCCTCTTCACCAGATTTTATTTCATTTTCTGCATCTTTGATTTCTTTTTCTGCTTTTTTAAATTCATTATTTGCCTTTTCTTTATTTTTATTTATTTCATTTGTACCATCATTTAATTTTCTTCTACCTTCTTTTAGTTCATTTTCAGCCTCTTCTAATGTATTTTTTCCCTTTGATATTTCTTTTTCAATTAAACTTATTCCTGATAAAATTTGCACATGCTTTTTTTCGAGTTCTGCTTTTTTAATTTGCAAACCTACTTTAGTTTGATTTAATTTTGCAATTTCTTCTGCGGATAAAACATTTGAATATTTTTTTAGTTCATTATCTATTCTTTTTATTCCACTATCAACTTCTTCTAATCCTTGAATTACCATCTCTAAATTAATCTGTAATTCTTCTTTTTGTTTTTCAGCTTCTTCAAACTTTTTCTCTGCATTTCGTTTTTCTTCATTAAACTTAGCTGTACCTGCATTTATTTCGTCATATCCCTTTTTTATCTCTTCTTCTGCATCTGCTATTTTTTGTTTAGCATCAGCTTTTTCCTTTTCTAATTTTTCTTTTCCTTCTTTTAGTTCTTTTTTTCCATCTGCCAACTCTTTTTCTGCTTCTTCTATTTTTTCCTTAGCTTCTTTTTTCTCTTTTTCTAATTTTTCAGTCGCCTCGTCTAATTCTTCATTTGCTTCATCTATTAATTCATTATATCTTGCTTTTTGTCTTTCTTCTTTTATTTTTTCTATGTTAGCTATAGTATATTGTACTTTTTCATAATATTCTTCACTTAAAGTATCCAAATTTTTTACATCTTTTACTGATATATTTATTCCTGTATATATATCAAAATTTATATTTTGTTTAGGTACATACATATAATATGATATTCTTCCAGAACCTAAACTTGAGGTTCCTCTTTCTTTAGATATATATATTGGACTAGTAATAGTTCCAACTATTTTCATTCTATTTGTAACTAAATATTCATTATCACTATCTTCCTTAATTTCTATATAATCACCTATTTTTAAATCTGTACTATCAATCAGTCTTTGTTCTACAACACATTCGCTATTAGTAGATGGCATATATCCCTCTACTATTTTTAGTTTATTTATGTTTTCTTCTATTTCATGAATTCTAACTACTGTTTCTATATT
>JAAVXQ010000097.1 GCA_022790685.1 Clostridia bacterium | reverse complement strand
TGCATGATCCATTTCTTCAAAATCATTATAAGAATCAAATTTTTTTAATTGTTCAAATCTTCCTATATCATGAAGAAGAGCAATTAATTCAGCAAGTTTTGCATTTTCCTCATTTAATTTTAGCTCATTTGCAATATATCTACTAGAGTCTATTACATTATATGTGTGTCTTATCTTCAATGCTATTTTTTCGTTATTAATGTCAAAATTTTTTAAATATTCTTTAAATGATTTTTGAGCAAAATTTATATCTATCATTTTACCTTCTCCTTATATTATTTTTTTATACAAACTATGTATATATACTTTATCTCTATTTTTCATACCACTCTGCAAATAATTTTATTGCTGAAATAGATCCATCTGTCTCTAAAATTTTATCCCTTTCTTCATCATCAATTTCTGCTAAAGTCATCTCAAAATTTTTAAGTTTAAAAATATACCACAAGTCAGACCACTTTCTACTTCTTTCTTTACCTGCAATTTTTTCAGAAATAGTTCCTTCATGTATTCCATAAAAATATTTAATTTCTTTTCCATCATAATATGCTAAACATTCTTTAAAGCTACATTTTCTATTTTCTTTATTTTCCATTAATTTTAATATTCCGTCTAATCCAATAGTCTCTAATGCAAAATTCACATAAGTTTTTGGAAATCCCTTTAAGCTTTCAATATAAAAACCTGTATCTTGTGCTATACATGGCTTTTTTACTATATCATATGCTTCTTTAACTTTAGCTGTTGCTATTTCTGTAATATCTTCTACTCTTGGTTCATTTAGTTCATATTTGTAAGGTATCAAATTTACTTTCTTTAAATATCTTTGTGCTGATGCGATTTTTCCCGTATTGTGTGTAACAAATACTATTTCTTTCATCTCATTATTATCTCCATTTTTCGTGTGTATTTTTTAAATTATATCTAAAAATTGTTTTATTTTCAATAATTATAATTATCTATAGATTATTTTATTTAGAAATAAAATAACAAATATGCCAAGCAGTTATTTTTTAACTTCTTGACATATTTAGTGGGAAAAGCTGTTCTTAGCTTTTACAATTTTATCATCATATTTGTATTATTTTCATCTTTTTCTTTAGCTGTTACTGGAAATGCAGTTATATCTTCTAATTTTTCCTGTTTTTCTGATAATACATACATTCTAGTATCTATATTATTTATAATTTTTGCATACTTTACCAAATTTTTTTCTTCTTTTTTTGACATTTTAAAATTATTCTTATATCTTAATTTATGTTCTAAACTTGCCCAAAAATCCATTCCTATAGTTCTTATTTGTATTTCAACTTTTACATACATTATCCCTTTTGCAAAATTTACAGGAACTTCTATTATTAAATGATAACTCATATATCCTGTTTTTTTGGGATTTTTAATATAATCTTTTTTATTTATAACTCTAACATCTTGAAAACCTTCTATGTATTCTGCTACTTTATATACATCATCTTTAAAATTACAAATTATTCTCATTCCTGCTATATCATTTAATTTTTCAATCATATTCTCATATGTTAAACTATAATTTTTCTTTTCTAATTTTTTTATAATACTTTCAGATTCTTTTATTCTAGTAGTTATATGTTCCATTGGACTATAACCATAAAACTCTTGCAGTTCTTCCTTTAAAATATCAATTTTTGTTTCTAATTCTTTTAATGCTGATTTATATAAAAACATTATTCTATTATAATTTTTATCATTTATATTTATTATTTCTTGTTTACTTAAAAAATTATTCATCGAAATTAAATTTTCACTTTTCGACATTAACTCACCCTTTCTTTAATTTTATAATATTTATATATTTTATAAAATGATTCTATATATAATTTATTAAAACAACATTAAATTATTGTGAATTATTTGTGAATGTTTTTTTAAGATTTTCTAAATTTTTTTAATTTTAATTTCCCCATCTATAAGTTCTATTTTTGATAGTTCTTTAGTTTCATCATCTTTAACAATTTCATATCTATCTTCATTTACTACAAGTGCAACTCTATTATCTAAGCTTATTCCTAAAATATCTTTTTGTTTTATATTCTCTAAAAACATTTGCTTTTTTTCTTCATTTTTTTCCTCATAATGTACACAAAGCATAATATCTAATATATTTAATCCTTCTATTAAATCATATGAATATTTACACATAGCATATGCACCTGCACTAAAACCCGCTACAACTATATCCTTTTTTATTGCTAATTTTAATACCTCATTTAATCCGAATCTCTTCCCAGCAATTTAACATAAATCTAGTATTTCCACCACCAATATAGATTATATCAGCATTTAAAACTTTATCTATTAAATATTCTTTTGAAATATCTTCTTTAATAGTATCTAGCATATCTACAGTACAGCCTAGTTTTGTATAAACTTTTTCTATTGCTCTATAATAAATAATATTATCCTTTTTTGCTGTTCCTATAAATAATAATTTTGGAGATTTTTTATTTGAAAGTTCTACTATTTTTTTATCAATTTTTTCTGTTTCATATAAGTCTTGGTTATCATCCTTTGTATCAAAATTCCAACCTGGAATTTGACCTCCTCCAATTAACACAAGTTTCATAATTTTCTCTTTTCATTTATATATTTATTAAAATAACACTAGTTACAATTAAAATACCAGCTATTACTTTTCTTAATAAGTTATCTTTTTCCTTTAAAAATATGTATCCAGCAATTACATTTAGTATTACACTAACAGCACAAAGAGGTGCTATTACAGTTATTTTCCCCAACTGATAAGCTCTTAATTGGCATAAAATTGCAAGTCCCCAGCTAATTGCTGTAGCAAACATATACTTTTTATTAGCTAATTTAAGTTCTTCTTTTAAATCAGAAAATTTAATTCTTTCTACTATAAATATAAGAATTGCTGGTACTGAAAGTGTTAACATTATATAAAATGGTAAATTAAATTTTTCTGAAAGATTTACATCTAAAAACATTGCTACTGAAAAACACAAATTTGCTATTAAACCTATTAGAACATATTTATCAAATTTAAAACTACCTTTTTCATAAAATATAATAACATTACTTACAATTATTAATATTGCTCCCAAAATTTCTGTAAGTATAAAAGGTTCTTTTAAGAAAATTAGTCCTGCAAATATCATAAATACTGTTGAAATTTGTTTAAGTATAGAAAACGTAGAAACTTCCAATCCTTTTCTTACTGTTGTATTTAATCTATCATTTATAGCATAAAATATAATTGCAAGACCTAAAAATATATACACTTCTATATTACTTGGAAATTTAAATTCAAAAAATGGACTAAATAAAACTACAAATCCAGCTGCAATTATTTGCAAAATTACAGTTAATGCACCATCCTTTTTTGCACCTTTTGCTGATAATTTATAAAATTGACTAAAAATTACTTCTAAAATTAAATATAAAATAATATTTGTTTGCCATAAGTTTAAAATATTTTCCATTTCTTTCTCCTTTTATTTATATATTCATTATTTCTTCTTTTATTTTATTCAAAATCTCTTCAAAATTTTCAAAATAGTAATTAGCCATCTCCATTATTTCTTTTCTATCTTCATCTGAATATTTATCATAAATTGCCACAACTTCAATTCCAGCATTTTTAGCAGCCTTAACACCAATTAAAGAATCTTCTACAATTAAACATTCTTCTGGTTTTACATCTAGTTTTTCTAATATTTTATAATGTACTTCTGGGTCAGGTTTTTTATTTTTAACATCTTCTTTAGAATATATGACAGAAAAAATATCATATATTTTAGCTTTTTTCATCATATATTCATTTCTATAATTATATGCATCTAAAGATATTTTGCCTGTAGTTGTAGCTAGTGCCAATATAAATCCATTATTTTTAAGCATATTTAATACTAGGTCTGCATCTTTTTTATATTTCATTGTAGTTCTATATTTATCTGCTATATTAACTCTTAATTTGTAAATTTCTTCTGGCAATAAATTTGATTTATATTTCTCACTTAAAAATTTACAATAGTCTAAATATATATCATTTGATTTAGCTTTAGCCAGCTGTGTATCTCTTTGTTTTCCTATATCAACCTCATCTAACTCTACAGTTCCTACTTTTTCTATAAGTTCTCTATCTATTTCATTCCAAACTCCTATAGAATCTATTAATGTTCCATCCATATCAAAAATTATTACTTTTTTATTTTTAAACATATTATTCTTCCTTTTCTTCTTTATTTACATATGGAACAAATAAATTGCATTTACAAATTCCTTTACTCATAAATTCATCACATGGACATAATGTTGTTTCATCTTTATATACTCTACATGGACAATGTCCATCTTTTCTTTGAATTCCTTCTATTATTTTATTTGTATATTCTTTATCTGGATTTAATCTATAACCTTTCATTATTTTCTCCCTTTATTATAACTTTTCAATTATTTCTAATAACTCTTTTTCTGAATGAAAACCAGCTACCACTTTTTTAGTTTCTCCTGCTTTAAAAAATATTAGTGTTGGCACTACTTCAATTCCATATTTTATTGCTAATTCTTGTTCTTCATCTATATCAATTTTCGCTATATCAATTTTTTCAGATAATTTTTCTAGAACTGGCGAAATCATTTGGCAAGGTCCACACCAAGTAGCAAAAAAATCTGCTATTACCACTCCATTATTTTTTAATACTTCACTTTCAAAATTTTCTTTGTTTACATGTTTTAACATAAGTTTTTATTCTCCTTTATTTTAAATTTATAAAACCATTTCTGCTCCATAACCACATTGGTGTATGTAGCATTATAGGTATATATTTTTTATCTTTTAAAATGTTATTCCATCTTTCTTCTACTATTTTTTGCACATTCGAAGTTTTTAATTCATCTTCATTTATAACTCCTAATTTGTAGCTTGCTTTTATTATATGCGTATCTGGTGCTATGTTTAATTTTTCTAAATTTTTAAATTTTATATCAGTATAATTCATTAATACATACAGCCAATAATTACAAATTTTATTTCCTGATATATATGGATAATCTTTTTTATGCTCTATTTGAATATATGACTTTATTTTTAAAATATCATAATCATTTATTTTAAATAAATTCCTTATATCTCCTTCTAAAGTATACTCTATTGTTTCACATAGTTTCATCCATATTTCTGTTTGTTTATTTTTTTGAAGAGCTATCTTATATTTTACTAATGCTTCTTGCAATTTATTAATATCTTTTTTTAATACTTCTTTTGGAACAAACACAAAATTTGTATTTGCATCTTCAAAAGTATTTTTAGCGCTCTCCCATAATTTATATGAGTTTCTTTGATAATTTAGCGCCATTGGTAATGTAAAATAAATATAATTTTCTAAGGAGTTCTTATCAAGGTTTGGATTTGCATCTTCTGGCATTTTCTCTCCACCTAGCAATCCCTTTTTATGCATATTAATTAATTTGTCTACATTTTTTATTATTTCTTCTTTATTCATATCATTATCTTCTATTTTTATATAATCCTATTTCCATTCGTTTCCATTAATATATGTAGTAAGAGCCATAATAAAGGCTTCTTCTGTTAAATCTATTCTTGTAATTTCACCATGAGTCAAAAGTGCAATTCCACCTTCTTTATTTCGTCTTTCTTCATCTCTAGTAAAAAAAGTATTCATTGTTTCACTAAAACCATTTTCCTTAGTAGTTTCTACATATTTTTGAGGCAATGGAAAAGATGGACTTGTACTTACACTTTGGAAACCATTATTATCCTCAATAATAGCTATATTAGTTATCATCCAGTTCTCAAACATGTTTTGCATTCCAGATTCAATGGCTAAATATAAATCAGCCTCTATTCCATTTTCTTTACAATATAATTTTAAATTTTTAATTCTATTTCTGCACCCTTCTAAAGTCTCACTATTTACTGGTTGCTCACTTACTTCAGATTCTACAGAAATTCCTTCTATTTCCACATCATCAAAATACTTAGCCAGTGCTCTCCTAGCACCTTCGATTTTTGCTCCATTTTTTGTTCCAATAAAAGCTTTCATAATTCCATCCTTACTATTTTTCTATTATTTTTAGCAAATTTATTATACTATAAATAATAATAAAAGTAAATTATTTATAAGTAGTGTATTAAAGTTATTTTAGAAAGAAAAATCAAACACTTTTTATAACATTTTATATAGCAAATATATAAGTATTTAAACCTTACAAATTGCCTTAAATATAAAAAAATGATATAATTAATATAAGAAATATATTGGTGGTGAAAGCATATGAAAAAACTATTTTTTAATAGAAATGAATCTTTAAAAAAATATGATAAAGCCTTGATTAATGAAATTAATAAAATGTTAAATGATTATCTTAAAAGACGAATACTAGTTCCTGATAATTTAGAAGAAAAAATTGACAATTTAATTGTTGCTACCCAAGAAAAAGAAGAAAAGGAAAAGAAAAAAATTATAAAAGTTAAATTTATTAATGCAAATAAATCTAAAAGATGGAAAAGATTTATAAAATAAGAGCCACTTCAGATTACCAATGGCATTTTTGAAGTGGCTCTTACTTTTTTGTTCATTTGAACGCATTTTTAGGATTTGTTTCGGGTGGTTGCATCTTCTTTGAAGTCTTCTACCTTCTCCTTACTTCTGAACAACACATGCATAATCACCTGGTCATCTCCGTCCTTAGCTCTCATACGGAGCATCTGTCCCTCATGTTTTTGGGCAAGCTCCTCAATTTTCACAATCTGGCTCAGGACTTCGTGCTCTTCTCCGTTTGGACCTTTTCCCAGCGGAAAAGACGGTGTGCAGAGTATGGTATAATCCGTTTTTATCCGTACCTCTGCCACATAAGCTTTCTCATACTGTACACTTACATTGCTCATTTGCTTTCCTCCTAATGGTTTACTATTTTTCATTATACACTTTATGTAAATTTATGTCAACTTTTATTTACACTTTTCATAATACTTTTATCAGCTACTACATAAGTCTAATATATCTTAGCTTTTAAAATACGTACTTTTTTAATTAAACTTCATTTCATCATATTTTTTTTGATAATCTCTATTCATATCTTCATCATGTTTTGTTATATATGCTTTAGATATTTCTTCTGGTGTTACTCCAAATCTTAATAATACATCATTATAATACATATATACATCACTTAGTTCTTCTACAAAAGCTTTTCTTACTTCTGGGTCTTCCATAATTTTGCTATCGCCTTTTTTCTTTATAATTGCAATTACTTCTCCAATTTCTTCAAACATCCAAAGTAAAGATATCTTTCCAAACTCTGGTGTCATTGGTTTCCACTTATCTTTATTTTTTTCCCATAACTTTCTTTGCATACTCATCATTTCTGAAATCTTTAAATCATTTTCCATATTTTAATTCCTTCTATAAATTATTTTAAAAATCCATTAATTATTTCTTCTTCTGCTTCTTTTTCTGTAAGACCTAATGTCATAAGTTTTACTAATTGTTCTCCTGCAATTTTTCCAATTGCAGCTTCATGAATTAAATTTGCATCTACATTATTTGCAATAATTTCTGGAACTGCAATTACTTTTGCGTTATCTTTAATTATTGCATCACATTCTACATGTCCAAAACATTTGTTATTTCCTATTACATTGGATTTAAATTCTTGCTTTGAATTTTCTGTGGCTACAGACCTTGATGTAACCTTTGTACTTGCATTTTCTCCTTTAAGTTCTACATTAAATATTGTTTTAGCAAATTGATTTCCATGTGTCATTATTTTCTCTGTTACGACAAAATTTGCATTTTCTTCCAAAACACCTTTTGTAACTCTTTCAGTGGAATCTACACCTTTTATTTGTACAGATTCCATTTCTAAAGAGCTTCCGTTTTTTAAATATACTTCTGTTACAGGATTTAATATTCTTTTTCCTTCCCCTTCGCCTTCTCCATAATGTTTTTCAATATATTTAACTTTTGCGCCTTCTTCTAAGAAAAATCTATGAATTCCGTTATGTTCAGAATCTTTATGATGATCATTATGAATTCCACAACCTGCTACAATAACCACAGTTGCATTTTTTCCAATAAAGAAGTCATTATAAACTACATCTTTTAAACCACTTTCTGTTATTATAACAGGAATATGAACAAATTCAAATTTTGTATTTTCCTTTACTATTATATCTATACCAGATACATCTTTTTTTGTTACTATATCTATATTGTCTGTAACTTTTCTTTCTATTCCTTGTCCATTCTTTCTAATATTATATGCTCCGAGTAGGAGTTTCTTTTATATCTGCTATTTCTTTTAATAATTCTTTATCTACATTATCCATATTTTTCTACTCATTACCTCCTAATTTGCAACATTTTGGTTTTTCTGGAACAGTTTCTAAAAGTTCTTCTTTTCCTCCAACTTTCTCAATTTTTCCTTGTTTCATTAAAATTACTTTATCTGCAATATTTAATATTCTCTCTTGATGCGAAATTATTATAGTTGTTCCTTTGGTTGCTTCATGAATTTCCTCAAATATTTTTATTAAACTATTAAAACTCCATAAATCAATTCCTGCTTCTGGTTCATCAAAAATTGTAAGCTTAGAATTTCTTGTTGCTACTGAAGCAATTTCTATTCTTTTTAATTCTCCACCTGAAAGTGAACTATTAACCTCTCTATCTACATATTCTTTTGCACATAAACCAACTTTAGATAAAATATTACAAGCTTCTAATTTCTTTAAATCTTTATTTTTACTAGATAACTTTATTAAATCATATACAGTTATCCCCTTAAATTTCACTGGCTGTTGAAATGCAAATCCCATTCCAAGATTTGCTCTTTCATCAATTGTCATATCTGTTATATCTTTTCCATCAAAAATTATTTGTCCTTTATCTGGTTTTTCAATTCCCATTATTATTTTTGCAAGTGTTGATTTACCAGAACCATTAGGTCCTGTAATTACTACAAATTTGTCATTTTCTATTTTTAAATTAATATCATCTAATATTTTTTTATTATCTCTTTCAAAATATATATTTTTTAGTTCTAACATATTTCACTTTTATGATATAAAATATATCATTTCTCCTTTCTTTATTTTTTTGCTTTTATTTTTTCTCTTCTTTTACAATCTATACATTTTTCATTATTTATATCATATCCACAATCTAAGCTATACACACCAATTTCCTTACTAACATATCTTGCAAGCTTATTTACAATTTCATCTGAAATTGTAAGTTTCATTTTTTTTGCCTCTATTTCAGCCGTTTCTTTATCAACTTCTAAAATTTCTGTCAAAAATGTATATATAATATCTTGTGCTTCAAACACTTTTTTAGCAAGTTTTTTACCTTCTTCTGTAATTTCAATTTCTCCGATATGGTTCATAAGAAACTAATTTTTCTTCTTTTAATATTTTCAAGGACTTATTTACACTAGCTTTTGTACAATTCATTTTACTTGCAATATCTGTAACTCTAATCACTTTTGCAGTTCTTTCTAATATGTATATATTTTTTAAATATTCCTCAACTGATTTTGATATCATTTTATATTTCCTTTGCATCTTTTTTATAGCTTACTAGCTTCCATAATTTTTGATTTTTAAATCAAAAATATAATGTTAACTTTGGTTAACATTATATTCTGTTTTAATTTACTTGTCAATAAATACTTTAAAAATAAAAAAATATCACTACTTAAAATTAGTTTTACCTAACTTTTAATAGTGATACTTCACATTTTAATTATAATTCTTTTCTTACTTCATTCATCATATCTTTTAAAATATTACAGCTATTATTTAGTTTTTCTTGATTTTCTGGTGCTAACTTAAGTTCTAGAAGTTCTCTTGCACCATCACTATTTATTACTGCTGGCACACCAATATATACATCTTTTTGATTATATTCTCCATCTAAATATGCTGAAACTGTTAAAATTTCATTTGTATTATTTAATATTGTTTTTACTATCTTTGTAAGTCCAAGTCCTATTCCGTAATATGTTGCTTTCTTTCTATTTATAATTTCATATGCTGCATCTCTAACATCTACATATATTTTATCTAAGTCAGATAAATCCTTTTTGCTATCTTTCATTATATCTTCTATTTTTTTACATCCAACATAAGAATGTTCCCATGGAACAAATGAAGAATCTCCATGTTCTCCCATTATATATGCATGAACATTTTTGTTAGATACATTTAAGTATTCTCCAATTAAAAATCTAAGTCTTGCTGTGTCTAGTGCTGTTCCTGAACCAATTACTCTACAAGTTGGAAAATTAGAAACCTCTTGTACAACTTTAGTCATAACATCTACTGGATTTGAAGCTACTAAAAATATTCCTTTAAATCCACTATTTACAACTTGCATTGTAATATCTTTCATTATCTTTGCATTTGTAGCAGTAAGTTCTAATCTTGTTTGTCCAGGTTTTTGAGTAATACCTGCTGTTACTACAACTATGTCTGCATCTCTACATTCATTATATTCTCCAGCTTTTATTTTCATATGGCTTGATGAACATGGAAGTCCATGGCATAAATCCATTGCTTCTCCTATTGCTTTATCTTTTAAAACATCTATTAAAACAAGTTCGTTAACTCCACTTGAATTTCCTTGATTTAGTATTGAATATGCCATACTCATTCCTACAAATCCTGTTCCTACTAAAACTACTTTTCTTTTTCCTATCATCTTATACACTTCTTTCTTAAATTAATTTATTTTCTAATTTGTGATTATACCACTTTGGCTTACAAATGTAAATATTTTTAGAAAATATTGTTAGCTATGTTTTTTATTCTATTCTTTATTTATATTTTTTACTTTATTAACTAATGCCTGAACTGAAATATTCTCATCTGTTACTACACCTGTGCTAATCTTTATATCTTGCATTTCATCATTATTTTTAAATGCTATAGGTAATTTGGTATTAATATCAAAATAAACAACATGTTCTCTTCTAATTTCATCAGAATCTGTTTCTAACTTATAGCATTCTATGCCTTTATAATTTTCTTTTGAAAGTTCTATATTAGCATCAGCCTTTAGTATATCCCACATATTACTAGAACTTGTTAAATTAAAAAACGAATATGCTGGCATTGACATTGTTGTAGTTTGGGGCAAGTTTATTTCTTCTACATAATTTGGATAATTTTTTGAAATAATATATTGTTTCAAATTCTCTTTATCTATTACTATGTAAAGTTCCTCACTGTTTGTTTGAACTAAAATCTTTCCTTTTACATACATTTTAATTCCATTTGTTTCTAATGTATAGTTTTCTAATTCATTTATCTTAGACTGATACTCTGATATTATTTTAAATTTATAAATATATTTAAATAAATTTATTATAATTATTATTACTATTATCGCAATTAATAAAATTTCTACAACTAAAAATTTCTTAAGTTTTTCTTTCATATTTATTCCTTCTTAAATAAAAAACGAAATGAAAAAAAGCATTTCGTTTTTTACTTATATTTTTTTACCTTCCTGTATCTTGCATACCCATTCTAGAATTGTTATTTTTTCCATCTATTCCCTTAATTTGTAAAGTAGGATTTCTTTTCATACAGTCTTTTAGTTTTTCTCCCATACCTTTTATTAGTTGTTCTTTCTTTACAGGGTCTTGCATTACCTCTTCTAAAGCTAAAAGCGTATAGGCAGTAGAATCTGTATAGCGTTCTCCTCCAGTTTTCATTGAAAGACTATAATCTTTTGCAACTATATCACTTATTGTTTGCAAATAACTATCATCTAATGCTGCTGATAAAAGTGAGTTATAGCTTGGAGCTATTGGCAATCTTTTACCAGATAACATATTGTAAAATCCATCTTTCACTTCATTTGCAAACATTATATTTCCATCTAATACATTTAAAAATGGGCTTACTGCTTCTGAACCTTTAAATAGTTCTGGAGACCTTGATTGTACATTTTTTATTGCTGTTACTATACTATTTAACTCTTTTGGATCTTCTGATACATAAAAAACAAATTTTTCTGGTCTACATTTTGTTTGCATTTGATTATCCGAATTAAATTTAAAATAATAACTATCTATATCTTTCATTTCTTTGATAAGTTCATTTGCTAAAAGTGCAACATTTTCTCTTTTGCAATTTAAATATAATCTATTAACAGCTTTTTTATTTGCACCTTTCATTACATGATAAAATGCTGGATTTTTTCCTGACTGTGCTTTAGGTTGTTCTTCTAATCTAAAACCTTTAGTATGTCTTATAGAATTTAATAAAATAGCTTCGTTTTTAGGATTTTTTCCGTGGAGTAGTTCTATCATCTATTCCACCAATACTTGTAAGTACACCATAACTATTTATATTTTCATTATTTAATCTTTTATATAATAATGCACTTAAATATTGGTCTATTGCACCTTCTGGCGTATCAATACTTGGAGCATATGGCTTTGGCGAAATAGTAGGAGTTCCTTGTAATCTATATTCATCTAAAGTATTTGGTATACTTGGACTTTTAGTTTGTATACTATCATTATTCTTTCCTTCTTCTAGAAGATTTTGTTTTTTACCAAATAATTTTTCTTTTATCCAGCTAAACATTCCCATTTTTCTTATGTATCTCCCTTTTAATCATATTATAATAATATTGTACATATATTTTGATAAAAAATCAAATTTTATATATTTTACTTTAAATAAAAGTTTTTTAAGCCTATTACTTTTACTTATAACTTTGCAATAAAAAAGATAACTTTAGATTTTAAAGTTATTTTAACTCAAAATCAAAGCTATCTATTTTTTTATTTAGACATAATATCACAAATTATATTGCTTATTTCTGTTGGGTTTTCTAGACTTAGCCCCTCTATTAATCTTGCTTGTGAATATAAAACTTTAGTATATTTATTTAGTGCTTCTTTATCTTCTTTAGAATTTAATTCTTTTAGTTTATCAACAATTTTATGTTTTTCATTAATTTCTAATACTAGTTTGGCTTTTACTTTTTGGTCATTTGGCATACTATTTATTACCTTTTCCATTTCTACTGATATTGGTCCTTCACTAGTTAAACAAACAGGATGATTTTTTAATCTATTTGTAAATCTTACTTCTTGAACTTCTCCTCCTAAAGCGTCTTTCATTTTTTCAAACATTTCTTTACTATCCTTGTTTGCTTTTTCAAGTTCTGCTTTTTCTTCTTCTGAACTTAAATCTAGTTTATCTGCTGATACATTAATAAATGTTTTTTTATCATATTCCATAATTGTTTGAATAACAAATTCATCTACATTTTCTGTTAAATATAATATCTCAAATCCTTTTTCTTTTACAGCTTCTACTTGTGGTAATAAATCAATTTTTTCTATACTTTCACCGCAAGCATAATAAATATTTTTCTGTTCTTCTTTCATTCTTGCTACATATTCTTTAAGTGTGACAAGTTTTTTCTCTTTTGAAGAATAGAATAGTAACAAGTCTTGAAGACTATCTTTATTAATTCCAAAATCATTATATACTCCAAATTTTAGTTGTAAGCCAAAGTTTGCAAAAAATTTCTCATATTCTTCTCTTTTTTCATTAATCATTATTTTAAGTTCACTATTTATTTTCTTTTCTAAACTTTTAGCAATTACTCTTAATTGTCTATCATGTTGAAGCATCTCTCTAGATATATTTAATGATAAATCTTGACTGTCCACTAAACCTTTTACAAATCCAAAATAATCTGGTAATAATTCTTCACATTTTTCCATTATTAGTACACCATTTGAGTATAATTTAAGTCCCTTTTCTGTATCTTTTCCATAATAGTTATATGGCAAATGTGATGGAATGAAAAGAAGAGAATTATATGAAAATCCACCTTCTACAAAACTATGAATTACTTTAAGTGGTTTTTCATAATCAGAAAAATTATCAATATAAAATGAATTATATTCATCCTCTGTTATTTCTGTTTTATTTCTTTTCCAAAGTGGAATCCTACTATTTAAAGTTTCTTCTTCTACATATTCCTCATATTCATTTTCTACATTTTCTTTTTTTCTTTGATGGATAACTTCCATTTTTATAGGATAAGGAATATAGTCAGAATATTTCTTTACAATTTCTTTTATTCTAAAATCTTCAAGAAAATCAGAATAATTCTCTTCTTCTGTATTTTCTTTTATATGCATAATTATTTCGGTTCCAATATTTTCTTTTTGTATTTCTTCTATTTTATATCCTTCTGCTCCTTTTGAAGTCCAAGAATATGCTTTATCTTTAGTTAAGTATGATTTTGAGTTTACTGTTATAGAATCACTTACCATAAATGCCGAATAAAATCCTACACCAAATTGTCCTATTATATCTATATTATCTTTCTTTTCGTTTTCTTCTTTAAATGCTAAAGAACCACTTTTGGCAATTGTTCCTAAGTTATTTTCTAGTTCTTCTTCTGTCATTCCTATTCCATTGTCTGAAATTTTTAAACTTCTATTTTCTTTATCTATATCAATTTTTATAAAGAAATCTTCTCTGCTTATATTTATATTTTTATCTGTTAGTGACTTATAATATAACTTGTCTATTGCATCACTTGCATTTGATATAAGTTCTCTTAAAAAAATTTCTTTATTCGTATAAATTGAATTAATCATTAAATCTAATAATCTTTTAGACTCTGCTTTAAATTGTTTCATTTTTTATCAACTCCTATTTTTATATTTAAAGTATGCTTAATATAAACCTACTCAATTTTTATCTGATTTAAGAATTATATACCTGTTTTTTAGCAGTGTCAAGTTCAGGTTGCTAATTTTATTAGATAATTATTTTTAAAATTCTCTTGAACATTTTACTTCAAATAGCATATAATAGCGGTAAGTTATAATATAAATATATTTTAGCTTTTTATATACTCTTTATTTTAGAGGTGAAAATTTTATGAAGAATTATAAATTGGCACTTGTAGGTGCAACAGGCCTAGTAGGTCAAACAGCTCTTAAAGTATTAGAAGAATTTAAATTACCAATTGCAGAATATGTATTTTTTGCTTCTTCTAAATCAGCTGGAAAAAAAATTAGTTTTAATGGAAAAGAATATACAATAAGAGAACTTAAAGAAGATTCTTTTGATGAAGGATTTGATTTTGCAGTGTTTTCTGCTGGAGGAGATACTTCAAAGCACTTTTCTCCTATAGCTGCTTCTAAAGGATGCATTGTTGTTGATAATAGTAGTGCTTTTAGAATGGATCCTGAAGTTCCACTAGTTGTTCCAGAAGTTAATCCTGAAGAAATTTCAAAAAATAAAGGAATTATTGCTAATCCTAACTGTTCTACTATTCAAGCAGTTGTTCCTTTAAAAGTTTTAGATGATAATTATAAAATTAAAAGAATAGTATATTCTACATATCAGGCTGTTTCTGGAGCAGGACAAAAAGGTGTATTAGATTTAGAAAATGGAATTAATAAAAGTGGTGAAGAATTAGTAAAATTCCCATATCCAATATTTAATAATTGTCTTCCTCATATTGATGTATTCTTAGATAATGGATATACAAAAGAAGAAATAAAAATGATTAACGAAACACGTAAAATACTAAAAAAACCTAATCTAAAAGTAACAGCAACCACAGTTAGAGTACCAGTTATAAATTGCCATAGTGAAGCTATAAATGTAGAGTTTGAAAAAGATTTTGATATAGATGAATTAAAAAATAAATTAAAAAGCTCAAAAGGAATTATTCTTGAAGATGATCCACAAAACAATCTTTATCCTCTTGCTACTAAAGCTAATAATCATGATGAAGTATATGTTGGTAGAATAAGAAGAGATGAAAGTGTTCCTTTTGGTATAAACTTTTGGTGTGTTGCTGATAATATCAGAAAAGGTGCTGCCACAAACGCAATTCAAATAGTACAAGAATTAATAAACAATGATAAATAAAAAAATAAAGTGAAATCAAAAAACAGATTTCACTTTATTTTTTTATATTTTTTCAATTAAGGTTATATATTTTAAAGAAATCAATTCTATATTCTCAAGTCCTATAGAATTTTTAAATTCTTCCACAAGAACATATATATTATTTAAGTTATAACTATTATTTTCTGCATATTTT
>JAAVXQ010000096.1 GCA_022790685.1 Clostridia bacterium | reverse complement strand
TCTTCTGATACTACATCAGTTTCTTCTTTTTCTTTTTTATTTGTAGTCTTTTTCTTTGATTTTGAAACTGGCTTTACATCTTCTTCATCAATGTCATCATATAAAACATCAATATATGCACTTAAAAAAGCTGCCAAATCTTCATCATTTTCTGATTCTTTTATTAGTTTTTCTAACATATCTCCACCTCTTTCAAAATCCTACAATTATTATATACATTTTTACTTTTCTTGTCACTACCTTATTATATAAAATTTAATTTTTTATTTATGTTGGTAAAACGGTTGTACTACTTTGACCTCTCCCAACAATTTCTTTCATTAACGTATTCCATGTATTGGTTCCTATAATTCCATCTGCTGATAGTCCTCTAGAAGATTGATATTGTCTTACTGAATCAGTTGTTCTTGCTCCAAATACACCATCTAAACCTCCTGTGTTATATCCAAGTGTTGTAAGTCCATCTTGGGCAATACATACATATGGGCCTTTGCTCCCTTGTCTTATTAATGGATATCCCGAAACTGTCCAACGTTCATCAAAGTGAACCCACCTAGGTGTAAGATTTGCAGGTTCCACATAATTCCATATTCCAGAGCTTATTGCTAAATTTCTCATACTATTTCGTCCAGCCTGTGTTAAATTCTGTCCTACATCAAATGCAAATCCTGCATAATGTTGTGATAAAGTTCCATGCCCTCCTTCCCAAGGTCTTTTAAACGCATATCCTACATATATTCCTCTGCCATAAATATATCTAAAACTGTTCCAGGCTTCCATACATCTTCTATCTGTCCATAATAAACCTGTTTTGCTACTTCCTCTAAATTCAGATACTGTTAAAGTTCTATTAGCATTATAAGGCATAGCCTGTGATAAATCCCTATAATATGTTTCCATTCTATTAGCATAGTTATTATAAACTAAAATTTTTGCCATAAAAATAGCTCCTTTCATAGTATTATATTTATATACTATGAAAAAAGCTTCTTTATGTTAACATCACTAATCAATCATTCCATATATCATTGATATATCTGTTGGTACTATATACTTTGCTCCTATTTCTTCTGCTACTACTAATACAAACGCAGTCATAGCTCTAGTAGCATACCACCATTGTGGATCTTCCACTTTATCTCTTATCTCATCTAAAGATATTTCTGTATAATATCTTTTAGTATCCTCTGTTCTAGTTTTTATATCCATCATAATTTCTGAATTTGAATCCTTATATAATTTATTGTTTTCCCATCTATATCCAGAGTTTAATGCAAAATATTTATGACCACCACCAGCTAATATTAAAACCTCTGCCTTCTCTTTTGGAAGTTTAAGTTTTTTTCTAATTTCTTTTTTTACATCTTCTAAGCTTGATGTAGGTATGTCATTCCCGAAGGTCTGTATATATATTCATAATGTCAATCGCCCCCATTGGTGTATTAACCATTTCTTTTATTCCTTTATCATATATTGATATTTCTGTTGATCCGCCACCACCAACGAATACTGCAACTTTTTCATTTACATGTTTAGTTGCTCCAATTACAGTAAATTCATTTTCCTTTTCTGGTGTTATAATATCAAATTTTAATCCTGTATTTGTTTCAAAGTTTTCTAGAAATTCTGATTTTTCTTTTTCTTCTAATGTCCTAAAAATACTTGTTCCACATACATATATATTATTTAAATCTTTATCTAATTCATTTACTTCTTTTATAAGAATTTCTACATCTTTTGGATTTAATTTGTTTTCGGCTTTATAATTTTTTTTAAATTCTATTGTTACATTTTTTATTCTCTCAATATTTTTTCCATCAAATTTATCAAATTTTGTACATGTTGATCCAACTTCTACTATAATTTTATTCATAACACCTACCTCCACCGAAATTATACTATATCCTTCTATGTTTATCAAGCATCTATCCTTTATGTAAGTAAAATATATTTCTTAAAACTTTATCAATATTTATTATAATACTAAATTTGCAAAATAAAAAAAGCATCTTATATTTTAAGATGCTTCTATTTTAAACTTCCCTTGCTTTAATTATAACTCTATGTTTACTATCATTTGTACATGTTATTAAAGTTATTTCTTTCATTCCATTTGTCCTTTGACTTGTACATGCTACATCTGTTGGATCTACAACATATTTATCATAAACCTCATAGTCTAAAGTTATTCCCTTCATATCAGTTATTTGTATAATGTCTCCATCTTCTAATAAAGGTACTTTACTAAAGAATTTTTTATTTCTATAATTATGACCTACTATACAGAAATTTCCAACTTCATTTGGATCTGGTCCATGGAATTTTGTTGGAGATATTTTTAAAAGTTCATCTGTTGTAGTATTTAAAATTGGATAATGTACATCAATTGATGGAATATCTATACTTGCAATTGTCCAATATTCTTGACCACTTGCTGTTTTTCTGATATTTCTTTCTACAGGTTCTTCTGTAACTTCTGCTTCAACTGGCTCAGAATATATAACTTCAAAAGGATCTTCGGCATTTAATATTACTACCACAGAGTTATCTGCAAATTTTATAGTAGTATCATCTACTAAATCATCTTCAAAAGTCATACTAGACAATATTTCTTGAGACATTTCTTCGTTTTTATTCTTATCATATTCTGCATATATGTAGTATGAAAATAAAATACAAATTAAAAATATTGAAATAAAAAAGTCAATCTTATACATATTTTTCTTTTTCTTTAACTCTGGTGTTATGTATAATTTTTCTGAAATTAATATTTGATTCATATTTTCTCCTCTCTACATAATATACTGAATTTATTATATCATGTTAGTATCTAGTAATCAAGCCCTTTTTTGTAAAAATCAAAATATATTACTATTTTAATATATAATAGTTATTATCAAAAAATATAACTTCTAAAAATTTTATTTTATAAAATATTTAGAAATAAAAACAAAACTTAATATTTTATATCAAATGAACATTTTCATAAAATGTTTGGCTTTGTAACAAATATCTCTTAATAATATACTTTACCCTTTTAATATACCATCTTAAAAATAAAAAAAATACCATGCAATATGGTATTTTTTATTTTTATTAATTTACTTCTCTTTTTCCTCTTTTATTCATTTGAGATAACTTTTCAAAAAACTTTCTCTTTTTAATTTTTCTTAGTTCATCAAAATCCACTTCTTCATTTAGCATATTATTTATTTCTTCTGGCTCTAGTCCTAGATATGCCATTGTATCTACAGGAGTTTCAGTTTCTTTCGTTTTTTCAAAAGCAACTACTTTTGCGTCTACAGTTTTTTCATCAAGTACTGAATCATTGCTATCATCTTCATATTCATCCTCTCCATATAAATCTTCATCTTTAAGTTCATCTTCATCTATTTCTTTATTGTCTCCAAATAGCGAATCCTCATCTGTATCTTCACTACTATTATCTTCTTGATTTATATTTTGGATTTCATCATCATCTTCTTCATCGTCATCTATAAAATCAGTCTTATAATCATCTTCATCTGTATCAATAAAAATTAGTTCATCTTCATCATCTTCTTCTACTTCTTCTTGATTATCTTCTGATTTTATTTCTGGTTCTTCTGTACTCTTTTCAAATATCATATCTACTGGATCATTTTCCTCAGAAGTTTCAGGATTTTCAATATTTTCTACTTCATTTTTTACTTCTTCAACTTTAGCAGTTTCTTCTTTAGCCACTTGCTCTTCTTTTGGTAAATCAAACTCTGCTAAATCTTTTCCATAAACTTCTGAAACATCTTTATAGAATACTGTATAAATATTTTTGATTCCTTCAATTCTCCAGTAATTAGAATTAATAAGTGTAACAGCATTAATATTAATCTTATCTTTTTCTTTCTCAAAGTCTACTTCTGTTTGTTCAATACCTGCTAAATATGATTTATTATATAATTGTTTGTATCCTTTTTTTGTAGATTTTCCTGATATTTCTCTTAATATTAATTCATATAAATTATTTATTTGTACAACATCTGCTTCTAAATTTTGACATGCTTCCTGCATAAGACTTTTATAAGTTCTTTTTGGATGAATAACTGTTATTCTTTCATAGTCTAAAAATTGAACTAAATATTCCTTTTCTGCTGTCAAGAAATTTAGTTTAACAGTAATATCTCTAGCCCATCTTTTATATCTATTTATCTCTATTAACCTTTTCTCTATATCTGCTAATAATTTTTCTGTTTTTTCAAAAATGAAAAGATAAGCTTCTGCTTCTTTTTTTGCTACATCCATTCCTAATGCTACAGCTGTTGTTATTACATCTGTATCAAAAGGATTTTTCTCACCTTCACCATTTTCTGCCATAACTCTTGCTAAATCTTTTTTAGTTTCTTCATTATCAGATGATATAAATCTTTTTACAAAATCAATATTTCCTTCATCAATTTTTTGTACATTTTCAATTGTTTGTAATAAAGTTTCTTTATATTCTATTTCTGCATCTTTTTTAGCTTCTTTGCAAACTTGCATATATTGTTTTCTTATTGCATATTCTCTTATTTTGTCTATAAAGGCTTTTCTTAGTTCTACTAGTTCAACAGAATTTTTTTCGATAGATGCTTCTATTTTTTCAACACATTTTTCTATCTCATCTGGATCTGCTTCTATATTATCAAAAATTATATTTCTATTGTATTCTAGTTTTCCACCTTTTTTATAAAGTTTACTTTGTCTTGTTTGAATATCTGTTATTTCTTCTGATATAGTATTAAAATCCTTTGCGGCTTCTTTTTCTTTTACACAAGCTGCTTGATACGCCTCAACATTTTCTATTAACTTACAATAATTTTTATAGTTCGTCTTAATATTACTTCTTTTTCTATATCCTAATGTAGTCTGCAAATATCTTTCAAGAACTATTGCACTTCTTTCATACATGACAAAACATCCTCCATAAATGTATTTTTCATTATTATATATATTTTGTAAAAAAAAGTCTATACTTTTTTCACTTTTTATACCATTTTTTGTATAATTTTTTATATGATAGTTTTTACTACAAATTTCCTATTATAAAATAAAAAAAATAAGACATAAACTTAAATATAAAGCAAAATATCTAGTCTTTTTTACTTAAGCATATATCTTATTTTAATCTTATTCTTCAAAAATTCCAGTATACATTCTATAGTATATCCCTTTTTTATCTATAAGTTCTATATGACTTCCATTTTCTACTATTTTTCCATCATTTACTACTAATATTTTATCTGAATTTACAATTGTTGATAATCTATGTGCTATAACAAAACTTGTTCTTCCTTCTAGTAATTTATTCATAGCCTTTTGTATTTTTACTTCCATACGTGTATCTACATTACTTGTAGCCTCATCTAAAACTAAAATCTCTGGATTTTTTAATATTACTCTTGCAATATTTATTAGTTGCGCTTGACCTTTAGAAATATTACTTGCATCTTCATTTAATATAGTGTTATATCCATCTGGTAATCTCTTTATAAAACTATGTGCATCAGCAAGTTTTGCAGCTTCAGTAACTTCATCATCTGTAGCATCTAATTTTCCATATCTAATATTTTCCATAACAGATTCATTAAATAATACTGTATCTTGAAGAACAATTCCTAATGAATTTCTTAAAGAATTTTTCTCTATTTCTCTTATATCTATTCCATCTATAAAAATACTTCCTTTTGTTACATCATAAAATCTAGTAAGTAAATTTATTATAGTTGTTTTACCAGCTCCAGTAGGTCCTACTAATGCAATAGTTTCTCCTTCTTTTGCTTCTATATTTATATCTTTTAATACATTCTTATCATCACTGTATCCAAAATAAACATCTTTAATTTCTACATGTCCCTTTACTTTTGAAATTTCTGGTTTTCCTTTATTTTCTGGAAATTCTTCTTCATGATCTAAAATTTCAAAAATCCTTTCAGCACCTGCAATTCCTGATTGAATTACATTAAATTGATTTGCAAGTTCAGTAATTGGTCTTGAATATTCTTTTGAAAATTTTGTATATAAAGTTATAGTTCCTATTGATATTTTACCTTTTATACACATAATTCCTGACACTATACCAGTTATAGCTGTTGTTATATTACTTATATTTCCCATAATTGGCATTATCATTCCAGCTACTGTTTGTGCCATAAAGCCATCTTTTTTTAGTTTTAAATTTTTTACGCTAAAGTTTTCTTTAACATCCTCTTCTTTATTAAAAGCCTTTATTACTTTTTGTCCTGATACATATTCTTCGATGTATCCATTAACATCTGCTAAAGCTTCTTGTTGTTTAATAAATTGCTTTTTATTATATCCTGCTATTTTCTTTACAACTATTAGCATTACAGGTAAACTTAATAAACTAATTAAAGCTAAAACAGGACTGATTACTATCATAGCTACTAATGTTCCAATCAGTGTTAATATTCCAGAAATAATTTGACTTATACTCGTATTTAAAGCCATACTTATATTATCAATATCATTTACAATTCTACTCATAAGTTCCCCATGTGGATGAGTATCAAAATATTTTATTGAAAGTTTTTGAATTTTATTAAAAACCTCATTTCTTAAATCTTTTACTGTATTTTGAGATATTTTAATCATAATTTTGTATTGTATAAGTGAGATAGCTGCATATGATAATGATATCATTACTAAAATGATAATCATTCTTATACATCCACTTTTATATTCTTCTACTCCTGGATTTTGTAATAGTGGAATTATATAATTGTCTATAATTGGCTGTAATATAATTGTCGAAGCTAAATTAAGTATAACTCCTAAAATAATAAGTATTACAGCTAATATTAGTAGCTTTTTAGAATCTTTTAAATAATTCAGTAATCTTTTTAATGTACCTTTTGTATCTTTTGCTTTATCTAAGTTAACACTCATTGGTCCTCTTCCAGGACCTGGTCCTACTTTTGGTCTACTCATTTTTTCTCCTTTCCACAAAATCTTTATTATTTTTCAGGCATTACTTCTTTTTGTGATTCATAGATTTCTTTATAAATTTCATTGTTTTCAAGTAATTCTTCATGTGTTCCATTTCCAATAATAGTTCCATCATCTATTACTAACACTCTGTCTACATCTTTACAACTACTAATTTTCTGAACAATCATAAATATAGTAGTTCCTTTAAATTCTTCTTTTAAAGATTTTCTTAAGTTACTTTCAGTTGTACTATCTAATGCACTAACACTATCATCTAATATTAAAATTTTTGGTTTCTTTATTAATGCTCTTGCTATAGCTAATCTCTGTTTTTGTCCTCCTGAAAAATTCGCTCCTCTTTGTTCTACTCTTGAGGCATATTTATTTGGTAAATTCTCAATAAATTCATCTATTTGTGCAACCTTGCAAGCATGTTTTATCTCCTCTAAGCTTGCATCTTTTTTTCCCCATTTTATATTTTCTTCTATTGTTCCTGCAAACAATCTATTTTCTTGTAATACCATTCCTATAGATTCTCTAAGAGTTTTTATATCATAATCTTTTACATCTATACCATCAATTTTTACAGTTCCTTCTGTAACATCATAAAATCTAGGCATTAGATTTACAAGCGTTGATTTTCCAGTTCCTGTAGAGCCTATTATTGCAACAATTTCTCCTGATTTAATATTAAACTTTATATTATTTAATATATCTTCACCTTTTGAATCTTGGAAAGAAAATCTCTTAATGTCATATTCAACATTTCCTTTTTCAATTGCTTTTGAAATAGAATTTTGCTTATTATTTATATCTGGTTTTTCTTCAATAATTTCTTTTATTCTATCATATGAAGCTTTTGCTCTAGAAAAATTCATAAATACCATAGATAACATCATTAAACTCATAAGAGTAAGTGTCATATATGTTATTGAAGCACTAAGTGAACCAACTTCTACAATTCCTGAACTTCCAACCCAAAGTACTGCTGCTATTGCTAAATTCATTATAAGTGATACTACTGGCATTAATGTAAGCATTATATTAAATCCTTTTATTGTTACTTTCATTAAGTCTTCATTTGATTTTTTAAATCTTTCATTTTCAAAATCTTGTCTAACAAAAGATTTTACTACTCTTGCACCAATAAGATTCTCTCTAATTACTGCATTTACTCTATCTATTTTCTCTTGCACTACTTTAAATAACGGAAAGGCTTTTGAAATTATTAAAAACATTACTATAAATAAAACTGGTATTAAAAAGAAAAAGATTTTTGCAATTTGTGTACTTAATGAAATCATCATTACTATCCCACCAATTAACATTATAGGTGTTCTTATAACCATTCTTAAACACATTTGTACTAAATTAACTAATACTTCAACATCATTTGTAAGCCTTGTTACCAATGATGAAGTTGTAAATTTGTTTATATTTGCAAATGAAAATTCTTGTATCTTATCAATTAATTCTTGTCTTAGATTAGCTCCAAATCCATAGGATGCCTTGGCAGAAAAATACATTGCAAAAAAACCGCCTATCATTGCTATCATAGAAGATATAACCATATATATACCAATCTTATAAATGTAATTAATATCACTGTTTGCTATTCCAACATCTATTATTAAAGATGTAAAATATGGAACGATTATCATTCCTAGAGTATCAATTAATATACATATTGGAGCTAGAATTGCATATTTCCAATTTCCTTTCATATATTTAATCATTTTCATTTTTTTCCTCCTTCATTTTGTTTTCTATATTATTGCTTATTTTATCTAATAATTTCTCAAAAGTTTCTTTTTCTCTATCTGAAAAATCTATGTAGTAAATATCTTTAAGATTATCTAATATTTCTTTTGCATATCTATTTTTTTTATTTCCCTCTTCAGTCAAATATACTTTACTTATCTTCGAATTGTTTTTGTCATATTTTATTTCTACTAATCCATTTTTTTGTAGTCTAGTGAGCATTACATTTAAAGTTGGCCTAGATATTTTTGCATATTCTGCTAAGCTTTTCTGACTAATTCCTGGATTCTCTTCTATTAAAAGCAAAATTATTGGTTGCCCTGGATAAAGCCCTATCTTATTTAAACTATTTCTTCTAAAATTCATTGATAGAAAAACTGCTTTTTCAAAAGCATCTCTTATATTATTTTCCATATTAGTTCCCCTTTTTGCTACTAATTATATACATTTTTTTATTTTAATATTATCTTTTTAAAATATAAAATTAGTCAGCTAACATAGTATAACATTATACTATAAATTAGTCAACTAATTTGTATCGAATTTTATTAAATTAATAGTATCACATATATTTTTAAGCCTTTTATTATCTGTTGTTTTCAATATATGCTGTCTAAATGAGTTATGTTCTAAGAATATATTGTTTATAATATATAAAAAAAATATAAGGAGTAATTAAATGGTAAAATTAAATGTTCTAAAAATTCTAAAGAAAAAAGGTAAAACAAAATATTGGTTATATAACCAAATGGATATGACCTACACTAATTTTAACAATCTTGTTACTAATAAAACTAAATCCATAAAATATCAAAATATTGAAAAGTTATGTAATATTCTTGATTGTTCACCAAATGATATTTTCTCTAATGAATAATCTATCATTATAATAGTAAATAAGTACAATATTATCTATATTGTACTTATTTTTATTATTTCTTTTTTTTATTTCTATTACTATTATCTAGAGCTTCTAAAGTTAAATTTGCACCTAGACAATATCCTTCTACAAAAGTCTCTTTACATTGTTTTTCTATCATTTCATTCATATAATCATACATTATATTCAGTTGATTGTTTTTTTCCTCTGACAAGCCTTTGGCCAATTTTTCAACAGAATCAGAAAACTTTTTAGCAATTTTTAAATATTCTGCTGATGGTTTCATTGTCTCTCCAACATATTCATCATATAGTTTTGTAATAAAAACTTTATCTCTCATCTTTTACTCCTCTTTCATATCTTTTTCTTAATTTTACCAAAAAAAACATCTCCGAACAATATAGTATTCATATATTTTATTATTTAGTAAGTTTATTACATTCTTTTATTAATAAGTCTAGTTCTTGTTCATTTATATAAATTAAGTCATTAATATCATTTTTCTTTCTTCTACACAGACTTTCGTTTTCTAATAAATTCTTTTGATTATAAGGAAAATTATTTTTTATTTTAGTAATTATAGCATTATTTTCTCTAATTATTTCTTCATATCTTTTTTTAAATTTCTCTAAGTTTTCAATTTCATCTATTACTGGATTTTCTTTTGTATCTTTCAGCATGCTTTCTAATTTCTTTATATTTCCCAATTTATATAATTTTTCAATTTTTTTAAAATTATTATCATCATACTCAGTATTAAAAATAGGATTACATCTACTTTGTAATTTTAAATAAATCTCATTTATTTTATGTATCTGTTCATTATCTAAAATATCTGACATTGAAAGATCAATTGCTATGTCTATATCCTCTAGCATATTTTTCTCAATTTTATTAAACTCTAAAAATTCTATTTCTATTTTTTTATTTATCTCTTCTACATCAATATCAATATTTTCTTTATTTTTATGCTTGTCCTTTAATATTTCTATTTTTCTTTTAGCAATTAAAATTTCATTTTGAATTTTTAATAACTTGTATTCTAAAGAACCTATTTTTAGCATATAATCTATTTTTAAATTTTTACATGTATGATATATCAAAGAATCTCTTTCTACTATTTTTTCAGCAACTTTAATTTTTAAATTATTAATCTCATATATAAGCATAGCAAACTTGGGATCTAAAATATACATATACTCTCCTTACATAAAATAAGCCTTAAATGCAAATTTTATTTTATTTTTATCACAATTATATGTAGTAGGAAACCATTTTTTTGGTCTCCTATAAAAAACAATTCATTATAAATTAGTCTTCACATTCATATTTGCATTCTATCATACAGCCAATTAATTCAGCTACACTAAATAGTGTAAAGAAAAATGCTGCTGCCCCTAATCCTATTAATACTGCAAATCCAACACTTCCTGCTATTAAAGTTAGTACAGAAGCTACTGTTCCTAAAATAATAGTTATTATTGCTCCTATTAAAATGCATTTTCCAAATTTACAAACACACTCTCTTGCTTTTCTTACTGCTGATGTCTCAGTTATTGTTAATAATAACAAAGAAACTACAGAAAAAATTAGAGCGATAATTACAGCTGGTGTCAAAGCAGTTATTAGGCTAAAGAAAAATAATATTCCAACAGCTACTCCTAATAAAGCACTTATAATGGCTGTTCCTATACATTTACAAAATCTTAAACACATACTATTTCAAACCTTCTTTCATAGATATAAGTTATATCTACAGTATAGTATATGCTTATTTTTTCTAATTGTTATTTTTATTAAATCATATATTTTTCTATATATCAATAATTATTACTTATAATTATAGCGAGTCTAAAATTTTGCTTTAAAGCTACACGTTATAAAAATCTTAGACTCGCTCTTTTTATTTCATATTCTTTATTCTTTCTATTGCTTCTATAGTGTTTTCTCTTGTTCCAAAACCTGTAAGTCTGAAATACCCTTCACCACTTGGTCCAAATCCAACTCCTGGAGTTCCAACTACCTTAGCTTCTTTAAGTAATCTATCAAAAAAATCCCAAGATTTTTCTCCATTTGGAAGTTTAAGCCAAATGTATGGTGAATTAACACCGCCATATGTTGTAAATCCTGCTTCTTCTAAGCCTTTCTTTATTATCTCGCAATTTTTCTTATAATAATTAATATTTTCTAAAATTTGTTTTCTACCTTCTTGTGTATAAGTTGCCTCTGCTCCTCTTTGAATTACATAAGAAGCACCATTAAATTTAGTACATTGTCTTCTTTCCCATAACTTGTTTAATATTATAGGTTCTCCTAACTCAGTATATGCTTTCACTTCTTTTGGTACTATTGTATAAGCACATCTT
>JAAVXQ010000095.1 GCA_022790685.1 Clostridia bacterium | reverse complement strand
CAAAAATTTATATATATTCTATTTATATTATCTTCTTTTGAAAAAACCTTTTGTATAAGTTCTACATTTTGTCTTATAAGAAACAAATTCTCTGGATTTTGAAAATTATAAGCTTTTTCAATATTTCTCTTTGAAAGCCCCAACATTGCTTCTATCATATCAACTGCTATATAATTTATATTTTTATTAGCTACTCCAAGCTCTGATATAAACTTTCCTTTTCCACATCCGAAGTTCTATATATAATAGTTCATTTTTATTACCAAACTTTTTTCTCCATTTTCCTTTAAATTCCTCTGGTTTATCAATATAAAACTCTGAGTTATTTAATTCTTCTTTTGCCCATTTTTTTCTTCTTATTCTCATTTCTTATCCTGCCTTTTAATATATTAAAATTCTATTTTGGATGAATTTTATAAGTATCTCTTGATAGTTTTTCTCTTTTTACAACTTGTCCATCTAGTCTATACACCTTAAAAGCATCAACTATTATATTAGAAGATGTTCTTTTAATAGTTTTACTTTCTATTCTTATATCATATTCTGTTTCATTTCTTAATCCATATATATCAACCGTTGCTATGCCTCCACTGACACTAGTTTCTATTCTTATCGGATAGTCTCTATTGTTTTTAAATTTAAAATCGATTGATCCCCACACAACTGTTGCATCTTCTCCACCACCTACATATGATGGAATAAACATATGATTACTTCTTGACACAATATCAAGATCTGCAAATATTACTGCATTATATAAAGTTGATGATATTTGACATATTCCACCGTCCTAACCCTTGAGTAACTTTTCCATTTTCATATATTGGAGCCTCTTTATATCCTGCTGCAATAGTTCTTTTTCCTACAACTTTATTATATGAAAAAGTTTCTCCTGGCATTACAATAGTTCCATCAATTTTGTTAGAAGCTAATCTTAAATTTGTAGTTCTATCTGTATTACTTGCTGAGTAATTAGTTGAAAAGGTAGCAAGCTTGTCTGGAAAAGCTTCTTTATCTAGGTCATTATTAGTTACATTTGGCTTTATATAAGAAAGCTCTAAAGTATATTCTTCATTATCTGGATTATTTTCTATTTCTTCCTTTAAATATTCTTTGTCAAAATCAATTCCTATTACATGAGAATAAACTGCATATGGATCTGTAGTATAATATGCGTCTTGCGGTTCTCTATATACTTCTTCATAAATATTATCTACATCTATTTTATCTGGATATTTTATAAATGTTGGTATATCTATGTATCTGTTACTAAAACTTATATCCTGAAGTGCTATTTCAATTTCACTTTTTAACTTATCTAATTCTATACCTGCTCCTGTCTTTCCATTTGTTATAACAAGTTCATCATCATCTATATAATAACTGCTTTGTTCTAATTGATCTGGAAGGTTTGACTCTATAGTTTGCAAATATTTAATTAATTCTTCATCATTATATACTAATATTGGATCTATATTAATATTAGACATAAGTATACTAATATAATCATGTAAATCTGAAAAAAAGTTTCCACTTCTTGCTAAATTATATGCAAATTCTACTGAGTCTTCTATATTAAATTTTGCCTCTATTTGTTCTATTGCTAAATAATAATCATTATTCTTGTATCTTAAAAGAAGATGGTCATTTAATTCTTTATCTAGTTCACTTTTTACTAATTTAATTGCCTCTTCTTTAGTAAGACCAGAAATATTTATATCTTTTATATATATTCCTGATTGGATAACATCACTATTTATATGTTTTGTATAAAAAACAAAAGCACTTGCAATAAATATTCCTAAAACTACTGCTAATAATATTATATAAATTAGTATAGTATTATCTCTTCTAAACATGTCCAAAACTTGTTTGTTATTTTTATATGATATTTTAAAATCTGACATATATTATTTATTCCTTATTATTCATAAATTTCATTTTTTATTATATTATTTAAAGTATAATAAATCAATATTTTTAGTGCTTAAAATATAAATTAATAGTAAAATGAATTTTTAATTATATCCATTTTACTATCAATTACATTTATCTATATTTTTAAAGCTTATTTATTGATACTTTTTTCTGCAAAAGTATTATTTATGATTTTATCATATGGTACTTTTTTATCTAATTCTCCTGCCATACTCATTACTTCTTGTAATCTATCAAAAGCTTCCTGTTTTAATACTGGTGTTTCATTCCAAGCATCTATATCCTTATAATTTTGAATAACAGTAGTAAGTGATTCTATATCTGTGTCTGGGAAAAAACTTTGAATTGCTTCTGCTATTTCTTTTGCAGTATGTTCTTTTACCCAAACCTGACCTTTATAAATTGCATCTGTAAAATTTTGAATAGTTTCTTCATTATTTTCTATATAACTTTTCTTTGCAAAATATGCAGTATATGGAATTTCCCCCGCTGCTTCTCCGACTGATGCTACAACAAATCCTTTTCCACTAGCTTCTGTTGTAGAAGCTGTTGGTTCAAATAAAGTTACATAATCAGCATTACCTGAAGAAAATGCTCCTGCCATTAAATCAAACTTTATACTATCATCTAAGATTAGATCTGTTCTTGGGTCTATTCCATTTTGTTTAAGTACGTATTCTAGAGTCATATATGGGACTCCACCTTTTCTTCCTGGAATTACTGTTTTTCCTTTTAAAGCTTTCCAATCAAAATTATCTGTTTTATTTCTTGCTACTAGAAAAGAACCATCTTTTTTAGTCATTTGCGCAAATACTTCTGTGTAATCTTCTTTGCCTTCATTATACACATAAATTGATGCTTCTGGTCCTGCAAAGCCAATATCACATTGATTTGAAAGGACAGAAGTCATTACACTATCAGCACCTTGACCTGTCATAAGTTCTATATCTATCCCACTTTTTTTAAAAAATTCTTTGTTTATTGCTACATATTGTGGTGCATAAAATACTGAACGAGTAACTTCATTCACCTTTAGTTTTTGTAAGCTTTCTTTATTATTCTTACTGCTATTTGTATTATTCATAAAAGTTAACAATAATATAGCAAATATTACTAAAACAATAACTACAAGATAAACTATACTTTTCTTTTTCATATTCTCCACCTCCTTAGTTTATAGTTTATGCTTAAAAATATCTATATGTGTGTTTGATAAAATTTTATAGTATTTTACTTATATATTAAATTTATTTCTTTTCACAATAACTTTCTCAAGAAGCATAACTATTCCATACATTATACCAGCAAGAATTCCTAGTATTATTATACTAGTCATTACTAAATCTAATTTAAATACCTGACCACCATATACAATTAAATAACCGTAATCCCGCTTTTGATACAAGAAACTCTCCTGATATTACACCTACTAAAGATAATCCTATATTAACTTTTAAAGAATTAATAAAAGTTGAAATATTTGAAGGAATAATTATTTTTGTAAGTATTTGTAATTTGCTACTATTAAAAGTTTTTGCCATTTTTATAAAGTCTTTATCTGTTTTATTAAAACCATTCAAAATTTCTAATATTGTAACTACTAAAGATATTGCCATAGCCATTACGATAATTGCAGGTGTTCCTGCTCCTACCCATAAAATAATAATTGGTCCGAAGTGCAACCTTAGGTAAGCTATTTAATACTACTAAATAAGGATCTAACACTTTTTCTAAAAATTTTGACCACCATAATAGTATTGCTATAATAATTCCTAAAACTGTTCCTACTAAAAATCCAACAATTGTCTCAAATGTTGTAACAGCAATATGATTTATTAACTCATTAGATTTTAAATTTATAAAAGTAGCTAAAATTCTACTTGGTTTACTTGTTATAAAACTATCTATAATTTCCATATTAGCTAGTAATTCCCATATTATAATAAATGCCACTAAAATAAAAATTTGTGTAATAAATACATATAGTTTTTCTTTTCTCAATTTATTCAAATATTCTTTTCTTTCTTTTGAAATATTATTACTTTTCATATGCTCCAAGCTCCTTCCATAAAATATTAAAATAACTACTAAATTTCGGATCTTCTCTAGTATCTAAGGGTGTTTTATTTTTACTATCAAACTCTATTTTATGAATATTTTTAATTGTACCTGGTCTTTTACTTAAAACTATAACTCTATCTGACATACTAATTGCCTCTGAAATATCATGTGTTACCATTATTACATTTATATTTTCTCTTTTTAAAATTGAATATATATCATTAGTAACCATTATTCTTGTTTGATAGTCAAGAGCTGAAAAAGCTTCATCTAATAGCAAAATTTTAGGTCTTATTGCTAATGTTCTTATAAGTGCTACTCTTTGTCTCATTCCACCAGATAATTCTGAGGGATATTTATCTTTAAAATCATATAAATTGTATTTTTTTAATAATTCTTCAGCATATTGTATATTTTCTTTAGTTTTCTTTTTCTTAATTTCTAATCCAAATAAAATATTACTTAATATACTTTTCCATTCCAATAAACAATCTTTTTGAAGCATATATCCTATTTTAGAAGAAATACCATCTGCTTTTTCATTTTCTATGTATATTTCTCCTGTAGTTTTCTCTTCTAATCCTGCTATAATTGATAATAGTGTTGATTTCCCACATCCGACTTGGTCCTATAATACTAACAAACTCTCCTTTTTGAATTTCAAAATTTATATCTTTTAATGCTATAATTTCACCTTCTTTATTTTGATATTTTTTACTTATATTTTTAACTTCCAATATTTTTTGCATATTATCCTCCTTATAAATCATTATGTTATATTTTATGTAAATCATATATAAAAGTTTCTTTATAAATAAAAGGATAAAAATATATAAAATAACGAGCTAACTTAGGCTTTAAGTTAATTATAACTATAAGTTTTCTATTTATTTTTAGTGATATCTAATATAAAAAAATAAAATGTAGAGAAGGAACTATTTTCCCATTTATACATTTCATCTTTATATTTAATTATTTACTTTATGTATTACAACTGGTGTATTTTCATTTATGGGTTCAAAAGTATATTCATTTTCTTTTGCATAATGAATTATATCTCTTAAACAATCTAATGTTTTATTATTACCACTAAAATCATGCATAAGTACAATATTAGGTCTATTTTTGCTTATTCTATTAGTTACATTTTTATAAACTGCTTTTGAAGTTTTAACATCTCCAGAATCTCCAGAAGTTACATTCCAGTCATAATATTTATATCCTTCTGATATAACTCTTTGGGTTAACCTTGACATTATTTTCTCTGAATACTTTTTACTTACTGTATTGGAACTTCCTCCAGGAAAACGTATTATTTTTGTATCTACACCAGTTATTCCAAATATTTTTTCTTCAAGCGATTTTACATTATTCATAAAGGCTTCATCATTTGCATAAATAGTCTTATATTCATGAGAATAACCATGAATTGCTATAGTATGTCCCTCTGATACTATTCTTCTTATTAAATCTTCTTTCTCTGGACCTTCAAAATTTATTACAAAAAATGTTGCTTTCACATCTTCTTCTTTTAAAATATCTAATATATGTGGAGTTATATCTACACTTGGTCCATCATCAAAAGTAAAATATATTACTCCATTTTTATTTATGTCTTCTGGTTTTTCTATAGGTATAATTTCAACCACTCTATATAATACTTCCTCATTATTTGATGAATCTGATATTTTATAATTCATTTTAAATTGTGTATCTGATATTGGTTCTTTTTCTACTATAACTTTATCTGTTATATCTCCATCATAATTATCTATCGCCACATATCCATCTTCTACAAATTCTGTTCCCTCATATATTTTAACATCTCTATTTCCTTTTAGTTCTAAACTTGGCTTAGTAGTATCTACAACTTTTATAAATCTCTTTTTAGAAATTTCTGTAAAAAAAACTTTTACTTCGAAATTAACTTCATAAGTTCCAATCACTTTTGAATTAACATTATTTTCTATAATAATTTTATTAGATATATCTCTATTATGGTGTTTTGCGATAGCTCCTAAGTCGTTATATTCTGTATTAACTTCAATAGTTAGGTTTTCTTCTCCCTTTAAAATTATTTCTGGTTTTTCAAATATAGTACCACAGCATAATTCAAATAAAATTATAATATCAATAATTGTCAAAATTGATAAAAAAACTTTTACCTTTTGTTTTTTCTTAATTATAATTATTGCTAAAATTATGCTTACTATAATTACTACTATTTTTAGTACATTTAGTGTTTCCATTTTAACTTCCTTTTTAGTTAAAAGCGCTAACTTTAATTATTAGCGCTTTTTTATTATGAATTATTTATTTAACTTTTTTTCAACTACTTTATGATCACCATCATCACTATCATCTTTTGTAAGAATAAAACCAGTAGCTATTGGTCTTGTTCTATGTGCACCTGAAGCATCAATAGGATCATTTACTATAGTATTATTTACTACTAATGCAGAAGAAGTTCCACCATCTAAATTAGCTGCATTATATGCTCCATATCTTTGCATAATTTCTATTAAATCATCCATATTTGCACCCGGATTTGAAACAGTTCTTCCATCTAATACTAAAAATAATACAATACCATCTTTTCTTTGTCCTATTGCAGTTCTTGGAGCTGTACCCCAACCACCATTTCCATGAACAGCAGATGGCTTTCCATTAACTATTAAAAATGGTCCAAAGGTAACAGCATCTCTTATTTTCATTTTTTTAGCTTGTGATAATGTCATTTTTCCTAAAACGAATTTATTATCTTCTGTAAAACCAATTACTCCTCCTGAACCTGCATATGTATCTGTTGTAATATATTTTCCATTACAAACTGTAATTCCCAGTGGTGCTCCTCCTGTTCCATTAAAGTTAGGGTCATTAAAGCCACCACCATTTATTGCTAAAAGAGCATCATTATCTTCTGCCATTTTTGTTAAATATTGTCCAGATTTTCCAACATTTTTTGTTACTACAGCTTTAATTCTTGATGGGTCATATATAACAGTCATATAACCAGAATAGCCT
>JAAVXQ010000094.1 GCA_022790685.1 Clostridia bacterium | reverse complement strand
ATATGTAAATTAACTAATGCTTTACATTCTCTAGCTTTACATTCTTTAAAGTCAATATGTTCTCTATATTCTTCTCTAAAATATTTAATTGTGCTTAAAACTGGGTTTGGTGCTGATTGTCCAAGTCCACATACAGATGCTGATTTTATATTAATTGCTAGTCTTTCTAATTTTTCTATATCTCCTGGTTCACCTTTTCCTTCTGTTATTTTTTCAAGCATTTCAAGCATTCTTTTTGTTCCTATTCTACAAGGTGTACATTTTCCACATGATTCATCTACTGTAAATCCTAAATAGAATTTAGCTAAATTTACCATACATTTAGTATCATCCATTACTATTAAACCACCAGATCCCATCATTGATCCAATTGCTTGAAGTGATTCATAGTCTATTGGTGTATCTAAATGTTCTTTTGGAATACAACCTCCTGAAGGTCCTCCTGTTTGAGCCGCTTTAAACTCTCTTCCATTTGGAATTCCTCCACCTATATCATATACTATTTCTCTTAAAGTAGTACCCATTGGAACTTCTACTAATCCTATGTTATTTACATTTCCTCCTAGTGCAAATACTTTTGTTCCTTTTGATTTTTCTGTTCCTATTGATGAATACCATTTTGCACCATTTAATATTATTTTTGTAATATTTGCATAAGTTTCAACATTATTAATTAATGTTGGTTTTCCCCATAATCCTTCATTTGCTGGGAAAGGAGGTTTTAATCTTGGTTGACCACGTTTTCCTTCTATAGATTCTAGAAGTGCTGTTTCTTCTCCACAAACAAATGCTCCTGCACCTAGTCTTATTTCCAAATCAAAATTAAAATCTGTTCCAAATATATTATTTCCAAGAATTCCATATTCTTTTGCACTTTGTATAGCTACTTTAAATCTTTCTACTGCTATTGGATATTCTGCTCTTACATATATATATCCTTTATCAGCTCCTATACAATACCCTGCTATCATCATTGCTTCTATAACGCAGTGAGGATCTCCTTCTAGTATACTTCTATCCATAAAAGCCCCAGGGTCACCTTCATCAGCATTACAAACTACATATTTTTGATCTCCAACAGCCATTTTTGTAAATAACCACTTTTTACCTGTTGGGAAACCAGCTCCACCACGTCCTCTTAGTCCCGATTCCGTAATTTCATTTATAACATCATCAGGAGTCATTTCCTTTAAAACTTTTTCTAAAGCTTTATATCCATCAAATGCAATATATTCATCTATATTTTCTGGATCTATTACTCCACAATTTTTAAGAGCTATTCTTTTTTGTTTTTTATAAAAATTAAGTTCATCTAGTTTTTGTACTACAGAATTATCAATATCTTTGCATAATAATCTTTGTACTAACTCTCCATTTACTATATGTTTTTGTATAATTTCTTCACAATCTTCAGGTTTTACCATAGCATAAAAAATATCTTCAGGTCTTATTATAACTATTGGACCTTTTGCACATAGTCCAAAACATCCTGTTTGAATTACCCTTACATTTGGTATATTTTTTTCTTCAATAAGCTTTCTAAAGTTCTCTATAATTTGTGTTGATTTTGAAGATGTACAACCTGTACCATGACATACTAATATATGTTTTTCATGTGTATCTGCTGAAATATTTACCCTTAAATCTAATTCTTTTCTCTTTTCCTCTCTAATTTTATGTATTTCTTCTAAGGTTTTCATTTATTACCTCCTATTTTTTATTTTAATACATATATATTTTTAGTATAAACTCATAAGTTCATCTAGCATTTCAAATATTTTAAGAATAAATACTGGAAATGTTAACCACATACTCGTTCTACCTATTTTTTCTAATGTTTTGTAGTTTGCGAATTCTCCTACTAATTTTACCATCCATGCTACAAAAAATAATGGCATGGCATAAGCCATATAATATGTATATATTAGTTCTAACACAGCTATTATTCCTCCAATTTATCTAAAACTTCATCTATCATCTTTACTGTTGCTTTTCCATAAACTTCGCCATTTACTGTAAACACTGGTGCTAATCCACATGCACCTATACATCTTGTTGCCTCTAAAGAATATTTTCCATCTTTTGTAGTTTCTCCAACTTCTATTTTTAATCTGTCTTTTACTCTATCTAATATTTTTTCAGATCCTTTTACATAGCATGCTGTACCTAAACATATTGCTATATGATATTTTCCTTTTGGTTTTAAAGTAAATCTTGAATAAAATGTTATAACACCATATATTTCTGCCATAGGTATATTTAAATATTTACTAATTTCTACTTGTGCTTTTTCTGGAATATATCCATAATATTCTTGTACTTCATTTAATATTTGTATTAAATTACTTTTGTCTTGAATATATGTATTTAAGATTTCTTCTAATTTTGGATCTTTTCCAGTACATCCATCACATTTTACTTTTTCTTCTTCCACCACTTTTCCTCCTTCTTTTTCTTAAAAATTTTATTTTTAAAAAAAGAGCAGATTTTTACTTCCACTCTTTATTCCTCGACAAGCTCAAAGCTTTCTTTTCCAACTCCACAAATTGGGCATACAAAATCATCTGGTATTTCTCCATCAAATTCTTGTACATATCCACATACTGTACATTTATACTTCATACTCTTTTCCTCCTAATATAAAATTATATTAATATTTTGCACAATTAGAATTATATCATACTAAACTTTTTTAAACAATATATTTTTAAATTTTACTTTATTTGACATTTTTTTATAAAACTCACACTTTTTTATATTATTTTCTGTTAAATTATAATTTTATAATAATAGAATAAGGAATGTTAATTGCTAAATGCAAAAAACATTCCTTGTTAATAAATTTATATAGTGTACAAAAATTTACTTATAGACTTACTATATTTTATGATTTATAGAATGCTTCATATCCTTTATATGCTTGATATAAGTCATATTTACTTGTTATTTCAAATGGAGAATGCATTCCCATAACTGGTATTCCTGAATCTATAACATCCATTCCTCTATTTGCAAAACATAAAGAAATTGTTCCTCCTCCACCTTTGTCTACTTTTCCAAGTTCAGAAGATTGATATTTCACACCTGCTTTATCATATATATTTCTTAAATTAGCTACTAATTCACATGGTGCCTCTGAAGCACCTGATTTTCCTCTTACTCCTCCATATTTTACTATGGTTACACCCTTATTTAGTTTTGCCACATTATTTTTTTCATATGTTTGCGCAAAATTTGGATTATAAGCTGCATCTACATCTGCTGATATTACAACTGATTTACTAAAGGTTCTTTCTAAAGCATTTGGATAATTATTACCTGTTTTATTTAAAAGCTCTGATACAAAAGTATCAAATAGTCTAGAATTCATACCTGTTGTGCCATTAAAACCAACTTCTTCCTTATCTATTAATACACAAATTGCAGTTCTTCTCGGAATAAATACATTTAGTATTCCTCTTAAAGCCGCATAACAACAAGCTTTATCATCTTGGCCATATCCTCCCACCATACTAGCATCTAAGCCTAAACTTCTAGCTTTCATAGCTGGTACAAACTCTATTTCTGAACTTGTAAAATCTATTTCTGTTAATCCATATTTTTCATTTAATAATTTTAATATATTTAATTTAACTCTTTCTGTTACTGTCTCATCACTATATGGTATGCTTCCTACTAATACATTTAATTCTTCTCCTTGAATACCATCTTTAAGTTTTCTTTCTAGTTGTTCTCCAGCTAAATGTGGTAATAAATCAGAAATTGTAAATACTGTGTCTTCTTCATTTTCTCCAATATTTATATTTATTCTTTCTCCATCAGGTTTTACCACCAATCCATGCATACTAAGTGGTATATTGGTCCATTGATATTTTTTTATTCCACCATAATAGTGTGTTTTAAATAAAGCTAAATCATCATCTTCATATAGCGGATTCTGTTTTAAATCTATTCTAGGAGAATCACTATGTGCTGCAATTACATTTAATCCACTATCAACATTCTCTTCTCCTATTACTGCTGCAAAAAGACTTCTTCTTTTATTTACAAAAAACACCTTATCTCCTGGATGTAATTCTTCTTTTTCTGCTAAATCGCAAAAGCCATTTTTAATTAATATTTCTTTTGAATTTTCAGCTATTTCTTTTTCTGTTTTTGATTTATTTATATAGTAAATATACTCATTTGCATATTTATAAATTGCTTCTTTCTCTTCTTCTTTTATTCTGTCCCATCCATTTCTTTTTATATTAAATAATTTCTCTTTTAAGTATTTTCCCTCTTGTTCTTCCATTATTTTTCTTTTCCTCCTTTGTAATAAAATCATATAATATCTAAAATATTCTTTTTTTGTTTAATTTTTGTTCCTATTTTATAAGCGTTTTTCATCATTTCCATTGCTGTTTCTGTTTTATTTATATCATTTGAATGAATATAGCCTATTACTTCACCTTTTTCTATTTTATCTCCTATTTTTCTCGTAAGTATCACACCAACTCTATTATCTATTACATCTTCTTTATTTTTTCTGCCTGCTCCTAAGTTTAAGCATACTTTTCCAATTATTTCAGCATCTAATTCTTCTATGTACCCATTTGCTTCTGAAATTATAGGAGTAATTATTGGTGCTTTTTCAAATTTTTCTGGATTATCTATATAACTTATATCTCCACCTTGTAGCTTTACAAGTTCTTTAAATTTTTCTAGTGCTTTTCCTGATTTTATTATATCTAATATTTGTATTTTATTTCTAGAAATATCATTATATCCTGCAAGTTTCATTATTTGTAGAGCTAAGTTTACAACAACATCTTCTACATCTGATGGCATATTACCTTTTAAACTATTAATTGCCTCTACCATTTCTAAATTATTTCCGAACAGCATATCCTAAAGGTTCATCCATATTTGTTATAACACAAATAGTTTCTCTTTCTGCCCATTTCCCTATAAGCTTCATCATCTTTGCAAGTTTTATCGCTTCATCTTTTGTTTGCATAAATGCACCTTTTCCACAAGTAACATCTAATACAATATTATTTGCTCCTGCTGCAATCTTTTTACTCATAATGCTTGAAGCAATAAGCGGAATACTATCAGTACAACCTATAACATCACGAAGTGCATAAATTTTTTTATCTGCTGGAGCTAAATCCATAGTTTGAGAAATTAAGCTTATTCCTATTTTTTTTACATTTTCTTTAAATTCTTCTATAGAAATACCTGTTCTATATCCGAGGAATTGTTTCTAATTTATCTATCGTTCCTCCTGTTATTCCAAGTCCTCTTCCACTCATTTTAGCAACTGGTATTCCAATTTCTGCTATAATTGGTGAAAGTATTAAAGTAACTTTATCTCCTATTCCTCCTGTGCTATGTTTATCTACTATATTTTTTGAAATATCTGTTAAGTCTAAAACTTCTCCTGAATTTGCCATAGATATTGTCAAGTTTAAAATTTCATCTTGAGTCATTCCATTTATATATATAGCCATCACAAGAGCTGCTGCTTGATAATCTGGAATATTTCCATTACAATAATTTTTTATAAAAAATTCTATTTCTTCTTTTCCCAATTCCATAGAGTTTTTCTTTTTTTCAATGATATCTAATATATCCATATATATCTTTTCCTTTCTATACGATAATATCTAAAACTCTAGGTTTTATTGGAATTTTCTTGTTTGTTAGTTTAAATGCATCTTGCAAATTTTGCGTTGCACCTGAAATTTTACTCTCATCATCAGTATGAATATATGCAACAATTTCTCCTGAAGTAACATTATCACCTATTTTTTTATTTAATACAATACCTGCTGTATTATTTATTTCTTTTTCATTATTCATTCTTCCTGCGCCTAAATATCTTGCTATACTTCCTACAATATCAGCATCAATTCTTTCTATTGTTCCACTATCTATTGCATATACTGGCATAATATATTTTGCACTTTTTAGTTTTTCTGGATGTTCTACATATTCTAAACTACCATATTGACTTGATATCATTGTTTTAAATTTTTCAAAAGCTTGTCCATTTCTTAATACTTCTTTTATCTTTTGCTCATTTTCTTCTCTATTTTTATTTTCAGTTACTATATTTAAAATTAGTCCACCTAAAGTAACTACAACTTCTCCTAAATCTTCAGGCATTCTTCCTTGTAAACTATTTATAACTTCTTGCATTTCTAAAATATTTCCTATGGAATATCCTAAAGGCTCGTCCATTGAAGTTATTGTACATGCAACTTTTTTGTCTAATCTTTTTCCTAATCTTACTAATAATTTTGCAAGTCTTCTCGCATCTTCTCTTGTTTTTATATAAGTTCCATTTCCACAACATATATCAAAAACTATTTTTGTACTTCCTGTGGCAAGTTTCAAACTCATTAAACTCGCTGCAATTATTGGCAAGCTATCTGTACAAGCTATTTGATTTCTTAATTTGTACATTTTTCCTTCTGCTGGAGCCAAATTCAAAGTTTGATTTATAATACTTATTCCATTATTTTTAACTAATTCTTTAAATTCTTCAATTGATATTTCAGGATCATATCCAGGAATTGCTTCTAATTTATCTATAGTTCCTCCTGTAACTCCATATCCTCTACTAGATATTTTAGCTACTGGTATTCCAAGAGCTGCTATTACAGGTAATAATATAATAGTTACTTTATCTCCCACTCCACCTGTACTATGTTTATCAACAATATTTTCTGATATTCCACTTAAATCTATTTTGTCACCTGATTCTGCCATTGCTAAGCTTAAATTTACAATTTCATCTTCTGTAAGTCCATTAATATATATATAACTCATTAAGGCAGCCGCTTGTGATTCTTCTATTTCTCCTCTTGTGAACTTTCCAACAAAGTATCTTATTTCATCTCTGTTTAATTCACCTTTTTTTCTTTTTTTCTGAATGATAGTTTTAATATCCATTCTTCTTTTCTCTCCTTCTTTTGTATAACTTAAATAATTATATTATATTTTTTATAAAGCTTCTTCTATGTAATATGCAGGGTCCATTTTCTTTTATGGCTCTCATATGTTCAGCAGTTCCATATCCTTTATGTTTTGAAAAACCATATATAGGATATACTTCATCCCACTGTTTCATAATTCTATCTCTTGTAACTTTAGCAATTATTGAAGCTGCTGCTATACAATAATTTTTAGCATCTCCTTTTACAACCGATATATATGGTATTCCATGTGTATCAATATTATTAAGTGCATCTACCATTATAATATTAGGTTTTGTTTTAAGACCTTCTATTGCTCTTGTTAAACCAAGCTTAGTAGCATTTAATATATTTATTTCGTCAATAGTCTTTTGGTCTACTATTCCGAACACTATATGCTACTGCTTCTTCTATAATCTGATCATAAATTTTTTCTCTTTTCTTTTCAGATACTTTTTTTGAATCATTAACTCCTTCTATAAAAGAAGCTTTTGGAAGTATAACCGCTCCTACTACAACTGGTCCTGCAAGAGGACCTCTGCCTGCTTCATCTATTCCACAAACATATTCTATTCCGCTTTCATATAATTTATTTTCTTCTACTTTTAGTAAATTTAATCTATTTTCTTCTTTTTCTTTCATTTCATATTTCCTTATATCTATTTTATGTAATATTACTACAAATTTAAAACTCTAATTTTGTAAGTCCTTCTAATGAATAAGTTGTTTTTCCAGAAATGGTATATCCTTTTGAATATATTACCATTCCATAAGTATAATTTACTATAAATACTTCTCCATCATTTAACATTTTATTTTTTATACCAAGGTTATTTACATCTTCTTTATCTAACACATACCAAGTATTAGAACCTAATATTTCAGTTTGTCTTCCCTCCATACCTTCATCTTCATATATCTTTTTTAATTTTTCCACTGTACCTGAATCTCCTGTATCAAGCATTTTTCCTATTAAATGATTTATATCTCCATCAAATTCATAAGATTCATTCATATTTTCTATTTCGCCTTTTACCATATACATTGTTGTAATATATCCTTTTACTTTTGAGGAATCTAACAATTCTTTTCCTGTAACAAATGAAATTGTGGCAATTATAAGCATTACCATTACTGTAATAACTAAAGCAACCATTGTTATTCCATTTTTATTTTTTATCATTTTTCCTCCAAATTTAAGATTAATTTAATTATTTAACTGTATTATATATTTATGAAGAAAATATTTCAATATAAAAACAAATAAATTTTCTTTAAAATATTGTATAAATTCATATTCTGTTGTATATTTATACTAATATTTAAATTTATTTATGGAGGTTTTAAAATGAACGAGGAAAATGAATTTGAATTTAGTTCCCAGAATACTTCTGGAAATAATTTTAAACAAGTAAAAACAAAAAAATCTAGTAGCTTTGGTAAAAATGTTTTTGTTCCATTTTTATCAGGAGTAGTTGGTGCATCCTTAGTTTTAGGAATAGCTTTTAATGTTCCTAATATAAAATCAAAATTAACGTCTACACCTAAGATTTCTACTGAAACAAATTTACCTTCTAATTATGTAGGTTCACAAGTTAATTTAGAAGACTTTTCCAATACTTCTATAGGAGTAGCAAATAAAGTATTACCATCAATAGTTGGTATTACTGTTAATTATAATGTTACTTCATTTTTTGGTAATAGCACTGGTAAAGCTTCTGGCTCTGGAATAATTATAAGTGAAGATGGATACATCTTGACAAATAACCATGTAGTTGCTTCTGAGAATTCTTCTTATTATTCTATTACTGAGGCAACTGGCATTACAGTAAATTTATATAATGACACTTCAGAATATGAAGCAACAATTGTAGGAACAGACCCTTATACAGACTTAGCTATTATAAAGATTGATAAAACTGGTCTTGTACCTGCAGAACTTGGAAATTCTGATGAACTTCAAATTGGTGAATTTGTAATGGCAATTGGAAATCCTCTTGGTATGGGTAGTTCAGTTACAACTGGTGTAGTTAGTGCTGTTAATAGAGAAGTTTCAGATGGAGAAAATAATTCTTATTTAGCAATTCAAACTAATGCTGCAATAAATTCTGGTAATAGTGGTGGTGCTTTAGTAAATAGTTTAGGACAAGTAATTGGAATAAATACATTAAAAATCGCTGGAAATGGTGTTGAAGGTATGGGATTTGCAATTCCAATCTCTTCTACTGTAGATGTAGTAAATCAATTAATAGAATTTAAGTCTGTAAAAAGACCTTATATAGGTTTATCTGGTTCTGCAGTAAGTGATGCTGAATCAAAAAAATATAATTTACCTAAAGGAGTTTTAGTAGACACTATTGAAGAAAGTTCTCCTGCTGAAAAAGCCGGATTACAAGCTTCTGATATCATTACAAAAATAGAAGGAAATAGTATAAAAAATGTAACTGAATTAAATAGAATAAAAAATAAATATAAAATTGGAGATACTGTTTCTTTAACAATAATAAGAAATGGTGAAGAACTAGAATTAAAAGTAACTCTAGCAGAAATGCCAGAAACAGATACAGAACCTGAAGATACTCAAAGTTTACCAAATTCTAAAGATAATAAAACAATTTTCGATTTATTTAGATAAAACTTAAATCATATTTAAAACTATATAAAAATACCTAGATTATTTTATAATCTAGGTATTTATTTATATTAAATACTATTATAATTTTAAACTCCTTTTTCCGTCTATAATGTTTTCAGAAGTAGTTTTGTATACAGTTTTATTCCTATTTAAAATTGCATATACAAAAGATGTTATTGGAACTGTATATACAACCCCCATACTTCCTGCAATTGCAGATATTACCTCTTCTGCTATTGCCTCTTTATTTAAAATTTCTTGAATGTTCATATTACAAGCCATAAATAATAATATAAGAGTAATTGAACCTCCAACATATGCAAGAATAAGTGTATTAGTCATTGTTCCTATTATGTCTCTTCCTATATTCATTCCACTTTTAAATAATTCTTTCCAGTCAATAGTTTTTGTTTTATTTTTTATTTCATCTAAACTAGATGCTATAGACATTCCAACATCCATGCAAGCACCTAGTGATGCAATTATTATTCCTGCAAATAATAGATCTTTAAAATCAAAATTTACTGTTTTCATATTAATACTTAATTGAATTGCATCTTCACAAGCTCCAGACATTTTAGCTAAATAATTAAATATTATTGCTACAATTCCCGCTGATACAACACCACCTAAAGTTCCTATTGCAGCAGTTACTATTTTTTTGCTTATTCCTCCTATTATAAAGAAAGTAAGAACTATTATAACCATTGAAGTAAGTATTGATAGCCAAATAGCATTAGCTCCTTCATATATTCCTCTTATCAAAATAAAATATATTGCAAGTATTGTGACTAAAAGACCTAATATTGCTTTCACACCTTGTTTTTTAGCAATTAAAACTATACTTAAAAGAAATAGTAAAAACATTACTAAAATATATCCATATCTTTCGATTTCTTGAACTGTAGCTGTAATAGTTCCATTTTCGTCTTCATTAAGTTGAACAATTACCCTATTTCCTTCTTTTAATTCATATGCAACAATTTTTCCGTCAATATCATAAGAAAGAACATAATTAGTTGTATATTCCTCTCCTTTATATTCTCCTTCTGTTATTTTTATTGTAACTTCTTGAACAATATCTTTTATAGTTCCTGTTACAATTTCCTTTTTTTCACCAGCTTTTATGACTTTAGCTTTTGTATCAATAGTCTTTCCTGCTTTTTCAACTAATTCTACATTTCCTGCTGTATCTTCTTGTAAATTTTCTCCTTCTGTAGCTTGTATATTTACTATTAAACAATTTATCATTAGTAAAAATATAATAAATATTAAGCTAATTTTTTTCAAATTCTCTTTCCCCCTATATATTTAGAAAATTATTATATCCATTTCATTTGTATAGTCATTATTTCCATAGCAATATATTATATAAATATATCCATCTTGTGTTAAAAAGTAATTAGTTGTATTTTCTATTTTATACATATCACTTTTTAAATCTCTTTCATACATACTACCATATTCTGCTGCAATTATTTTCGCATTATTGTATGCTGTTTTAATTTCATTATTAATTAATGCTTGTACATCTTCTTTTGTTCTATTTTTAACATCAATTAAATTTTCTAAAGTAACTCTTCTTTTATCTGGAATACTATAATTATAAGTTTTTATACTTACTTTTTCTGGTTTATTCCCTTCTTTTAAAGAAGCTTTTACCACTACTGATAAAACATCTTTATTTACAAAAGCTTGATATGTTACATTATAAATAATATTTTGCTCAGTTTGTCTCATAACACTATTTGCTTTTTCTAAAAAGTCTTTTCTTATTTCTGCATTTATAGCTTTTCCTGTTTCTGTATCAATATTAATAACTGGTATTTGTGCATTTACAGAATAATAAGTTTCATCTTCATTAACTAAATTATATCCATTATAAACTAAGGGTTTATCTGGCTCTATTTTATCTGTTCTTACATTTTCACTATTTATCAAAATATCGTTTTTAAATAGATTATTAAATTCTGCTTCTAACATAGCACATTCTTCTGCTGTCTTTTGCGCTCCTATATTTATTCCCATCATTAAAGGATCTGTTTCAGAATATTGATAGAAAAATTGTGTATATATCCCTAAACTTAATGCTACTATACATATCATTGCAAGCACAATAAAAAAAATATATTTATTTCTACCATTTAGTTTACTAACTAATCTTCTAATTGCTCTTTTCATTTTATCTCCTTCTATGCCTTTAAAAAATCGTATTAATTATAGCATTCACACATAAAAATATCAAATAAACTTTTTAAAATAATATCACAAAAACTTCTAACTTACAATAACCAGCTATATTTTTCTATAATATTTTTGATTACAAAAAATAGCTAAATTTATTTTTTATAAAAATAACATATTTTTATACTTTTACCAATAAAATTCATTGACTAACTTACAAAAATATTGTATTATTAGTTTATTATTTAAGCTAAAGAGGTGATTTATATATAATGATATGTTCAGTATGTAATAAAAATACAGCAGTTGTGTTTATAAATAAAGTTGAAAATGGTAAAAAAACTATGGAAGGTCTTTGCTATAATTGTGCAAAAGAAAAAGGTATAAATCCTTTAGAAGCTCTAGCAAAAAATGCTAATATTTCTAATGAAGAACTAGAAGATATGTCTAATCAATTTGAAAGTCTATTAAAAGATTTTTCTGAAAATATGAATCTAGAAGCTCTTGGAATTTCACCTGACGATTTAAATCAAGAAAATGGTGAAGGACTTGGTAATATATTTGGTATGTTCAAGTCTCAAGATTCTTCAAATAATAACAATTCTTCATCAGAATCAGCAGAAGAACCTTCTTCTAAAAAAACTGTTAAAGTTGAGAAAAAACAAAAAAGTAATAAAAAGAAATTTTTAGATACGTTTGGAACAAACCTTACATTTAAAGCTAAAAATAATTTATTAGATGATGTTATTGGAAGAGAAAATGAAATCGAAAGAATTACACAAATATTAAATAGACGTTCTAAAAATAATCCTTGTTTAATTGGTGAACCCGGTGTTGGAAAAACTGCTATTGCACAAGGATTAGCCATAAAAATTGCTAGACAAGAAGTACCTGCAAAATTATTAAATAAAGAAGTATATTTAATTGATATGACAGCCATTATTGCAGGAACCCAGTTTAGAGGTCAATTTGAGCAAAGAATGAAAGCTTTGATAGATGAATGTAAAAGTTATGGAAATATAATTTTAGTAATTGATGAAATACATAATATTATCGGAGCTGGAGATGCAGAACATTCTATGAATGCTGCAAACATCTTAAAACCTGCCCTTTCTAATGGTGATATACAACTAATTGGTACTACAACCTTAAAAGAATATAGAAAATATATCGAAAAAGATTCTGCTTTAGAAAGAAGATTTCAACCAGTTTTAGTTGAAGAGCCTTCTATCTCAGATACTATTGGAATTATGGAAGGAATAAAAAAATATTATGAAGAATATCATAAAGTGCTAATTACTTCAGATATTATTGAAAAAACTGTTAAAATGTCTGAAAAATATGTACATGATAGATTTCTTCCAGATAAAGCTATTGATTTAATAGATGAAGCTTGTTCAAAAATAAATCTAAAAAACAAAGAACTTTATGAATCTGAAATTATAAAAAATGAGCTTGCAAAAATAGCTGAAGAAAAAGAAGAAGCTGTTTCTTCAGATTCAATAGAAGATTATCAAAAAGCAGCTGATTTAAAAACTAAAGAATGTTCTCTTACAGAAAGATTAGAAGAAATTGAAAAAAATTTAAAACCTTCTATTTTATCTGTTCAAGATATAGCAGAAGTTATTGAAAGATGGACTAAAATTCCAGTAACTAAAATAACAGAAGCTGAAACAGAAAAATTATTAAACTTAGAAAATAATCTTCATACACATATAATTGGTCAAGATAATGCTGTTAAAGCTGTTTCAAAAGCTATTAGAAGAAACAGAGCTGGTCTTCAAAGTACAAAAAGACCACCATCTTTTATATTTGTTGGACCTACTGGTGTTGGAAAAACAGAACTTGCCAAAGCTCTAGCTTTTGAAATGTTTGGTTCTGAAGATTCTATTATAAGAATAGATATGTCAGAATATATGGAAAGTCATTCTACTTCAAAATTAATTGGCTCTCCTCCTGGATATGTTGGGTATGATGATGCTGGTCAATTAACAGAAAAAGTAAAAAGAAAACCATATTCTATAATATTATTAGATGAAATAGAAAAAGCTCATCCAGATGTATTTAATATACTACTTCAAGTTTTAGATGATGGAAAACTTACAGATTCTCAAGGAAATACTGTAAATTTCGAAAATACAATAATTATTATGACTTCAAATGCAGGTTCTAATCTAAACAACAATTCTATAGGATTTGGAAAAGATAGTATTGAAAACACAAATAAGTTAATAGGTGCTTTAAAAGATTTATTTAGACCAGAATTTCTAAATAGAGTTGATGAAATAATTGCATTTAGTTCTTTAAATACAGATGAACTATTACAAATTATCGATTTATTACTTACAAAGACTACTGAAGCTTTAGAAAATAAAGAAATAAAAATATCTATTTCACTAGAAGCAAAACAATATGTTCTTTCAAAAGGTACTGATTTAAAATATGGTGCAAGACCTTTAAGAAGAGCTATTCAAAAATATATTGAAGATGAAATTGCAGATATGATTTTAAGACAAGAAGTTATGCCAGGCCAAACTATATACGTTAATTTAGAAAATGATAATTTAAAATTTTCTGTATAAATATATTCTTAAGAATGCTCCTCACTTTTGTGAAGGAGTTACCTAGAAAAAAATAAAAAGTGATGCTTTTTTAGCATCACTTTTTATTTTTGTTAGAAACTTTATTCAAAATCTTCTAACACAGAATTTAATTTTCCTTTTCCAAATACTAACATTCCTATTTCCAATTTCTGAATATCATCTTCTGTTAAATAATCTTTTGATATATCTGTTTCTCTATATAAATTAAGAGTATCTTCAGAAGTTTTATTATATATTTTAACAAATCCATTATCTAATTTTATAACATAATGTTCATCACACAGACCATCTTCTTTTTGAGATATTACTATTTCTTTATTAGAAAATTCATCTACATTCCAATCAGAATATACCTTCTCTACTTCTTCCTTTTTTAAATTAATAATTTCTAAAGGAAGTTCTGTATAATTAAATTTAAAATGACCACATTTGCTAAAATATTTTTTTATTGCAAATTTTGTATTTGGCATAACTTTTTCTTCTTCACTTACAGTTTCTAAAACTTTATTCTCATTTACTATATTTTCATTTGCCACATCTTCTTTAATAATTGTACTATTTTCATATATAGTACTTCTATTTGGAACTTGATCGTTATTTGCTCTATTCCACATTCTAGAATAAACATATCCTATTGTAATTGAACAAACAAATATTAATATACCATAACTAAAATACTTTTTCATAACACTCACCTTTTATTGCATAGTATTTACAGTTTTTGTATATTTATTCAAATCTTAACTTTATTCTAATTTTTTTATTTTTACTTACATAAACATTAATTTCTCCATTAAGATCTGTTCTATAAATTTTTATTCCTCTATTTTTTAATCTTTCGATAACTTCTCTTGATGGATGTCCAAAATTATTATCTTTTCCGTACAGAAGCAATAGCTATTTTGGGATTTACTGCACTTATAAATTCTTTTATGCTAGAAGTTTTTGAACCATGATGCGCTAATTTTATAATATCTGATTTTAATATTGGATTTTCTTTTACTATCAATTTTCTTTCTGCTTTTTCTTCTATATCTCCTGTAAATATAATTGAAAAATCATAGCTCTCTAACTTAAAAACTAAAGAATTATTGTTTAAAACATTTTCATCAATCTTATTTTTTGCATCTGGCCACATAATATTTATTTTTACATTTTCTTCTAGCTTTAAAATATCTCCTTTTTTTGCTATAATAAGTTTTATTTCCTTTTCTTTTATAATATTAATAACTTTCTCATACTGACTAGAATTTTCATATTGAATTCCTATAACTACATTTTTTACCTTCATATGTTCTAATATATATATTAGTCCTCCGAACATGATCACTATCAAAATGAGATATAAATAGATAATCAATTTTATTAATCTTTCTATCTAATAAATATGGGAATACTACATTTTTTCCATAATCATATTTATCTCCATTTCCTTCTCCACCATCTATTAATATTTTTTTATTTTCAGGTGTTATTATTAATGTGCAATCACCTTGTCCAACATCAATAAAATTAATTTTTAGGGTTTTAGTTAAATTAAAGTTTGAATTTAATATAAAGTTTATTAGAAAAAATAATATAACAAAAACTTTTACTCTTTTATTTTTTAAATAATATATTATTTTTTTTGTAGATAATACACTTTTAATTATTTTTATATTTTGCTTTTTCCATTTTAGAATTATCCAAGTTAACACTAAATAATAAAAAAATACACTTAAAATATTAGGAGTTACTATAAAGAAATTAAACTTCAAATTTTGACTAATTAAATCTGTTATCTTCAGCAAAATGCCTACTAATACATTTTCAAATATTTTTAATAGGTCTACTATAATATTTAATTTTAATATTATTAAAATTATAATTATATATCCTAAAATAATAATAGGTCCTATTAAAAAAAATGTTGCTAAATTTGAAATAATAAAATTAAAAGATACTTGGTTAAAAAAATACATCATTATTGGAAATATCATAACTTGTGCAGATATTGACAAACTTGAAATTTCTATTATTTTCTTTAAAATTAAATTTTTGATTTTAAATTTAAAAATAAAAATTTTATAAATAAATTTACTAAATAATATAATTCCAAACATTCCCAAAAAGCTAAGCCACATCCCTGCATTAAAGATATTATATACATTATATAAATTTAAGAAAATAAAAGTATTTATAGAAGTTATATATATATTATTTTTTCTATGTAATAATTTACTTATAATGGCTAAACTATTCATTATACATGCTCTTAAACAAGATACACTATTTCCTGTTAATATTAAATAAAAATTTAAAATAATTAATTCTAAAACCAATAAAAGTTTTCTATTCTTAATTTTCATTAAGTTTATTCCAAGTATTACATAAGACACATGCATACCTGATATAGCCAAGATATGTGATAAATTGCTATTTCTAAAATTTTCTTTTACATTATCATTTCTTATGCTTTTTCCAATAAGAATACATAATAAAAAATCTTTGTTTTCTCTTTTAAATTCTTTTTCTATATTTTCTATTATTGCTTCCTTTATTTTATAAAAAAATACTTCTATATTAGTATCACTTTTACCTTTATCAATTTTTAAAGTTTCTATGCTTCCATATATTTTTCTTTGAAACAAATAACTTTTATTATTAAAGCCTTTATAGTTTCTACTACTTTCCCCTACATTAAAAGTTCCAAAACCTTCTACTATATCTCCTACTTCAAAATTTATATCCTTTGTAGTATTAACATATATTTTTATAGCTTTTATTTTATTAATATTTTTACCTATATTTCTACAGTCACTTATTTTTTTAACTTTTATTAAATATTTATTTTTATAATTATTAGAATCTTCTCTTTCTAAAACAGTTCCCACAAAGTATATTTGCTTTTGATTTATTTTTTCCAAAGGCAAAAAAAGAGCTATATTGAAATATAGCCCCATTATTATAATTATCAATATTATTATACTTTTTTTAATATAATTTATCCTTTCTAGTTTTCTAAAAACATTTACATTAGTTTGTAGTTTTCTTTACAGTAATTAATTTTTTACTAACATATCCACTTTCATTTTCATGAGTAATTTTATAAAACTCTCCCTCTTCTGCTACAATTGTAACTACATCACCATAATCTAAAAGTCCTGTGTTTTTGGATTCTGTTGTTGCTTTTTCTCTTATTTTTGCTGTTTCAACATTAATTTTCCCACTTTTAGAGGATGTATTATTAGAATTTTCTTTCTTTACTGTCTTTTCATCAGTATTATTAGTAGTATTAGTAATAGTATTAGATACTGTGTTGTTTATAATATTATTTTGATTTTTTGTATCTTTAACTGTATTAGTTAATTCATTATTAACAGTATTTTCTACATTATCTTTATCAGAATTTTCTTCTGGTTTAACATCATCTACTATTTCAGAAGCTTTTTGTGATTTTATATCATTTTCTAATATCCAGCCTTCGTTTTCTCCATCTGACACCTTTATCCAATGATTAATTTGAGTAATCTTTTTTAGACTTGTACCTTGAGATATACTTTTGATTTCTTTTGAAATAAAGCTTGGTGAGGTTCTTAAATTAGTGTCTTTTATAGTTTCAATTTCACCTTCTTCTAATGGATCGTTGTTAGTAGTATTATTTGTATCATTTTCTACATTATTATTTACATTATTTGTAATAGCATTTTCTATAATATTATTATTTTTTGTACTATTACTTGTATTTGTACTTATATTATTAGATACATTCTCATTTTTACTATTAGTAGTATTTTGTGTTTTATTTTCTGCTTTTACAGTACTATCTTTTGATGCCTCATTTTTTACTGTATTAAGTTCTGTTTTATTGCTAGATTTTACTTTATCTAAAAATTCTTTTTTTACATATCCAGTGCTATCCTTATATTTTATTTTGCACCATTCACCATCTTCTTCTAAAACTTCAACTTCATCATCTTCATATATTACATTAATAATATTTGATGAAGTATTCATTTCTTTTCTAATCCTTGTTGCTTCAATATTTACCTTTGCAGTATACGCATACGAATAACTTATAAATATCATACTAATTAGTATTTCAGTAATTACAAATTTATTTATTTTTTTCATATTTTAACCTCAATATTAAATTACTTATTTTCATCAAGTTCTAGTTTTATATGAACTTCTTTAAGTTGCTTATCAAATACTTTTGAAGGTGCATTCATAAGTAAATCTCTTGCTTTTTTATTTTTTGGAAATGCTATTACTTCTCTTATATTATTTTCTTTTGCAAGTAGCATTATAATTCTATCGATTCCAGGAGCTGCACCAGCATGTGGTGGTGTTCCATAACTAAATGCATTAAATAATGCACCAAATCTCTCTTTAACATCTTCCTCTGTATATCCTGCTATTTCAAAAGCTTTTACCATTATTTCTTGATCATGATTTCTAACAGCACCTGACGCTAATTCATAACCATTACAAACCAAGTCATATTGGTATGCATATATCTCCAACGGATCTTTATTTAATAAAGCCTCCATGCCTCCTTGTGGCATTGAAAACGGATTATGATTAAAATCTATAGTTCCTTCATCAGATAACTCATACATAGGAAAATCTACTATAAGACAGAATTTATAAATATCTTTTTCTAATAAATCTAATTCTTCGCCTAATTTTATTCTAACATCACCAGCTATCTTACAAGCTTTATTTTTTTCATCTGCTACAAAGAAAATAGCTGAATTTATAGATGCATTTGTTTTATTTAATATTTCATCTTTTTGAGTTTCATTTATGAATTTACTTATTCCACCTGTCAAGTTATTAGTATCATCTATTTTAACCCAAGCTAATCCCTTAGCTCTAAGTTCTTCTACTGCATATTCAGACATTTTATCAAAAAACTTTCTTGAAGTATCTTGCATATTTCCTACTGCAATTGCTTTAACTGTTTTATCTTTAAAACTATTAAATTCTGTATCTTTAAATACATCTGTAAGGTCAGTAATTATTAAAGGATTTCTTAAATCTGGTTTATCTGTTCCATATTTTTCCATAGCTTCGTTATATGGAATTCTTAAAAATTCTCCTTCTTCTACCTTCCAAACTGTATTAGCTTTAAAAACATTTGGTATTACAGTTTCAATAACTTTAAAAACATCTTCTTGAACAGCAAAACTCATTTCAAAATCTAGTTGATAAAATTCTCCGAGGTGAACGATCCGCTCTTGGATCTTCATCTCTAAAACATGGTGCAATTTGATAGTATTTTTCAAAACCTGATACCATAAGTAATTGTTTAAATTGTTGAGGAGCTTGTGGAAGAGCATAAAATTCTCCAGGATGTAATCTACTTGGTACTAAAAAATCTCTTGCTCCTTCTGGTGATGAATTTGCAAGTATAGGTGTTTGAATTTCTGTAAAGCCTAATTTATCCATCTCAGCTCTAAAATCTTTTAATATCTTTGAACGTAATAAAATATTATTATGGATTTTTTCATTTCTTAAATCTAAAAATCTATATTCTAATCTTAAATCTTCTCTTACTTGTTCACCTTCAACATTTATTTCAAAAGGCAAAGCATTTTTGCATTTTCCTAACACCTCTATCTTTTCTGCTACTATTTCTATTTCCCCTGTAGGTATTTTTTCATTTATGCTTGCTCTTTTAACAACTTCACCTGTTACAGTTATAGTACATTCTTTTGTTATGTCCTTTATTACATCACTTGCACAAATTTCCTCTGATAAAACAATTTGTGTTATTCCTTTTTCATCTCTTAAATCTATAAATATCATTTTTCCTAGGTTTCTGATTGTCTGAACAAATCCTGCAAGTCTTACTTTTTTTCCAACATCTGATACTCTTAGTTCAGTACAACTATTTGTTCTATATACATTTACCATGTTTTTTCCTCTTTTCTTCCTTAAAATGTGGATACATTATATACTATTTTTATTAGTTTTTCAATCATATGTTATTTAAATTTATAAAATTTCTACTATCCTATTTGTATATCATTTTAAATTTTTCTAAAGTATCTTAATCCTATAAAAAAGCAAGTCTTAAGTTATCTATCTTAATAGATTTTTAAGACTTGCCAAATTAAATTTTTAAAGTTATTATTCTTTGTATAATATAGTTCTAAATCCCCAGTAGTTTTCTGATGTATTTTCAGGATATCCAATATGAGAACCTGCTGTTTTATTTAAACTTGCACTTCCTCCACGAACAACTCTATATAAAACTACTTCTTGATTATTTTTGTTTCCTTTTTTAGAAGATGTTTCTGTTGCCCCTTTAAATATTTCTGTTGTCCATTCTCTAACATTTCCAGCTAAATCACAAATACCATATATTATATCAGATTCTGTTGCTCCTGTTGGATAAATTTGACCAGAATAGTTTCCAAAATTCAAAGTAGTTGAATAATTTGGATTTCCTTCATCTATCCATTTTAAAGTTGTATCCCAAGCATAACTATTTATAATAGCTGTTGAATACCCATCTGGATATTCAAATGCTGATGCTGACTTTAAAGCAACATTAGCTGCATCTAAATAAGTTATATTTGTCCAAGGAGTCTTTGAAGGTAATGAAGCTGCTGCTTTTGTTCCATTTACTTCTGTTTCAGAAGCTTCAAATCTTGCTATATAGAAACCATAATTCTTTGCAACACTATTTACCAATGCTGAGGCTGTATTAGTAGATTCTATATAATCTTGATCAAGCATTGTATTTCTAGTCATTTTTCCATTTGGTACAGGAACCCATACATATTGGTTTCCAATTTTATCTTCAATAATATATCCGTTATCTGGCTCTCCACCAACATGTTCGAAACCTTCTGGAATATATGGAAATTCTGCTGAAGCCTCTCTTATATTTTGAACTTCTATTGACATAGAATTTTCTTTACCATTATTACCAATAACTTTAAATGTATATTTACCATTTTCAGTTACTTCATAACTAATTGTTGTTGTATCTACTTGTGTTCCATCTGGTAATATTATAGCTTTTATGCCTTCTTCATCATCAGTATATGCTTCTGCATTTATACTAACTTTCTCTTTTCCGTCATTTACATCATCTAATTCTAGTTTTAATTGTGGTTCTATTAATTCTTCAGATTGAGAACTTTTTTTGGGATTATCTTTTCCATCATCTTTAAATAGATTGTATGCAAATAAACCAAGTGATGCAACAACAAGCACTATTACTATTATTATAATAGGTAACATCATATTATTTTTCATAAAATATTTCTCCTTTGCTTATAATCATATATATTAAATCATATAACTTATTTTTTTTCAAACATTTTCTAATAAAAAAGCAAGTTTTTTAAAACTTGCTTTTCATCTATTTTATTATTCTGCTGGATAAACACTTACTTGTTTTTTGTCTTTTCCTTTTCTCTCAAATTTAACTGTTCCATCTACTAAAGCAAATAAAGTATCATCACTACCAATTCCAACATTGTTTCCTGGATGTACATTAGTTCCTCTTTGTCTTATAATAATATTTCCAGCTTTAACTATTTGTCCATCAGATTTTTTTACACCAAGTCTCTTTGACTCACTGTCTCTTCCGTTCTTAACACTACCTTGACCTTTTTTATGTGCCATGAAAGATTCACTCCTTTCGCTTCTTATTTTATATCAAATATATCTTACATTATTAAGTTTAAATTATTCTTCTGATTTAACTGCAGCTTTTGCTTTTGCAGCTACTGATATTGAAGTAATTTCTACTTTAGTGTAGTCTTGTCTATGTCCTCTTGTTTTTCTTTCATTCTTTTTAGGTTTGTATTTGAAAACTAATACTTTTTTTCCTCTTCCATTAGAAACAACTTTTCCTTCAACTTTTGCTCCAGTTAAATATGGATTTCCTACTTGTACTTTTCCTTCTTCTGAAACTAAAATTACTTTGTCGAAAGAAACTTTTTTTCCTTCTTCTGTATTTAATTTTTCAAAAAATACAGTTTCTCCTTCTTGAACTTTGTATTGTCTTCCACAAGCTTCAATTATTGCGTACATTAAAATGCACCTCCCTTTTTTGTATACTCGCTAACTTATTTTAACTTTGGCAACTAATTATTTCATAGTATTTTTGTACCATAGTTAAGCAGTTTACAGATAAGAATTTTAACATAATAACCTTAATTTGTCAATACTTTCCATATAATTTATATGTTTTTTGCATTTATTTTGACAAATTAAGGTTATTTATTAATATTTTAAATTACTTTAACAAAGAACATTCAATATTTGCTTTTCCTTGTAGTTCTCCTGTTTTATATTTTAATAAACTTATTTTAGTTGAGGCTCCATCAGATTTTGGAAGTTCTATTAGAATCTCCATTATTCCATCATTATCAATATCTATTACTTCTATATTACTTATAGATAAATAGTATTCTTCGTTTGTTACAGATTCCCATTTACTTTTTTCAATATAAGCTAAATCATCAACTTTTATTCCTTTAGAATCTGCTAACATTATTTTTGAATATCCTGTTGATTTATTTGCTAGTATTAAAATATATTCGTCTGTTCCATTTCCATCTAAGTCTGCAATAATTGTTTTTGTAATGTCATAATTTTTAATTTTATCATTATTATCACTAACTATTGTTGGAACAGAATTTACTACTTTTACTTCTCTTGGAATCGCATTATAATTTTCTGAAATAGCTATTTTTCCAACATTTTCAACTTTTACCACTCCATCAAAAATTTGACTAGATAATGTTCCTAATTTTGAATCTTTAAAAGAAAAATTCTCATAATTATAATAAGTTATTACATAGTTTTCTTTAAAATCATTTGAATTATCTATATATTGCAGTTCTTTTTCTTCCATTTTATCTGTCTTTAAAACTAATCCATTATATAAAACTATTAAATCTTCATTTAGAAGTTTTATTGTACTTGCATCTTTATTTGCATTAGATGATGTATTTTGTGGTGTTGTTACATCTGAAACCACAGTATCTATAATATTTGCAATAGAATCAGCTTCTTGATCGGCTTCATTTTGTGAAACATTAAGTATTAAATTGGTATTATTCTCTAAATCCTTTCTAGCGCTATTTACTAAATAATAAGCTAGTGCGCCTGTTCCTATAATCAAAGCTATAAGGGCTGTAAGTATAAAATTACCAAGTGTACCAATAATTTTTTTACTACTTTCTTTCTTTTCTTCATTTATATTATTTTCTACATTACTAACTTCTGTTTTTCTTTCAGCATCGCTCATAAGAATTGCTCCCTTCACTTTTGTATACTTTTTTACATTCGTTTTTTAAATTTTATCATATCTTATTAGAACTTTAAATACTTTTTTACTATTTTTTATTATTTTTTTATTTTGAACATACATATATAATTATATTTTAAAAAAAAAGCTATATTCTATTAATCTTACTTTCTTTTTTTGACAATATAAAAATCTCATATTAATTTTATATGAGATTTTTATATATTCTAAGTGACTGTTCAAAATATTTACTAGTTTTACTTGTATAAAGTTCTAGCATTTCATTTTTCTTTAGTATTTTTTGGACATTCCATAGACCTATTCCTTTATTTCCATTTTCTTTTTTTGTAGTAAAGTTCTTTTCAAATATTTTACAAGTGTCAATATCTTTTTCACTATTATAACTATTTTCTATAACAATATATCTTATATTATTTTTACTTGAAAATTTAACATCTATTTTCTTTTCTTCTGTTTCCAAGGAAGCTTCTATTGCATTATCTAATAATATTCCTAAAATTCTAGAAATATCATATGAATAGTCTGATATTTCAGAAAGATCAAACATTATTTCTATACTTAGTTTAATTCCCTTTTCTGTAGCAACATTATATTTATTAAGTAATAAACTATATATAGCAGGATTTGTTATTACCTCTGGATTTAAGGTTTCTATGCTTTGTATGTAATTACACTCTGATAATAACCTACTAAAGTATTTTTTTAATGAAATAAAATCATTAACCATAATATATCCATTTATTGCTTGAACAATATTGTTTAAGTCATGTTTTACTCCTCTTATACTATCATTCATTTCAGTAAGATTTCTATTATAACCTTCTAAATTATCAATATATACACTTGCACTTCTTATTTCTCT
>JAAVXQ010000093.1 GCA_022790685.1 Clostridia bacterium | reverse complement strand
TAAATTTAATTTTGGCTAATATTAGTGACCACCGCCACCTCCGCCACCGCCACGGCCTCCACCACCGTAGCCATGTCCACCGAATCCACCTCTTGATGAAGTGTGAATTGAGTGACCAAAGGATCTTGAGGTTCTATGAAAACTAGATGAATGAATATAAGAGTGATGATTAAGTACAGGACTAGTATCAATATCTAATTTCACAGCATTAATTTTTATAGCATTTATAACTTTTTCTGAAATACCAAAAGCAGTTGCATAAATTAAATATTTTTCCCATAATACTAAATCTGGTATTTCTTTTTCATTTATTAAACTATCACTATTTAAAAAGTTATATAAACCATACCATTTAGCTTGTTCATTTACACCATATTGTGTAAATAAAATTAACTCACTAGATTTAATAGTTAAATAAAAATATTTCCAAAATAAAGCAATACCTAATATTGTATATGCTCCAAAACCAAGAGCAAGAGGTGTAAAATATGAAATACCATTTACTAATAATAATGTTATTAAGGACCAAATAAAACTTGATTTAGCACTGTTAAGTAATTGTTTTTTTATTACATCATAGTTTGCTTGCTGGAAATAACCCTGCATTACACCATTTTCTAGAATAGGTTTCTTTTCTATATCATTTACAAAAGTATTTGTAGCTCTATAGTCCTCATTTATTTTCTTTTGTAATTGCTCTACTGTAATTGAGTTATTATATATTCTAGCATGTTTTTCTAAAAGTTCAAAATATAATCTTTCAGAAGTGGTAAGTGGTTCTAAAATATTTCCGCTACCATTTATTGTACAATAAGAAGGTTCAAGAGAGTCCTCTGAATTTGAAGGCTGATAAGTTGTACGCAAAGGCTCTAATGTAATTATTGTATTATAGTTAAGCCAGTCTTGATAACTATCACTTTTACTAATCTTTACATATTTTTTTCTTATTAAGCTAAGTAAAATAGCAGCATATTCTTCTTTTTTTTCTTTATTTTCATTAAAGGGGTCTTTCATAAAAACAAGTTCTGATGCAAATAGAGGGTCTAAATCACTAGGTATTTCTCTAAAATATTCAAAATCAGTTTCAGGTTCATAGAAATTAAATTTTTCTTTTGCTTTATTAAATTTTTGTATTGCATTTTTTATTATAAAAATAGAAGTTAAAATAGATCCTATTAATAAACATATTTTTAAATTATGAAATATTTCATTTTCTTTTTCATAATATTCATTTTCAGATATACATTCCTTTAAAACATTGTCATAGGTATATCTATTCTTAGGTGCATATTTTGTGAATATATGCTTATCTTCGCCATATGAAAGTAAACAAAATTCTAAATAGCGATTATGAAAATTAAACTGTAAATCAGACTTATCTAAATTTATTGAAAAAGTATGATATCCAGAATTTATAGAATCAGATTCCGTATACGGAAATCTACTATTTTTTGTTCCAAAAGTATATGAATAATAAGAATTGGGCATTATTTCATTTGGTATAAGAATTTGAGCTTTATAAGAATTTAATTTTGTAATACTGTTTCCTGAATACATACTTAAATATAGTTCAGAACAGTCCTTATATTTTAGAGCAGCGTTATTCATGGTGTATACGATTTTAAAGGTCATTTTTTCTCTATAGGTCCATGGAATATATATTAGTAAAGACTCATCATTATCAGGGTATATTCCAAAACCGTCACTATGGTACCAACGCATAGTTGAATCTTCTGTATAATCTTCATCTTCCCAGTACATTTTATAATTATATAAGTAAGGTATTTCTGTACCATCACTTAAAATTTGTGAAACTGATATAACATTGTAGTCTACTTTCAAACCATCAACATAATCTTCTGGAAGTTCTCGCCAAAGTTCTTTATAAGGATTTGAACGTGAACTAGCATGTACATCAAAAGTTAAATATTCAGTAATTTCTACATAGGCTTTTCCTGTTAAATCATCATGTAATACTGCTGTGTAATCAACGTCGGTTAGATTACAATAATCATTAGGATTTAAACTAAATCCATCAAATCCAAAATCTTCAAAGGTATAACCTTCAGCTACAAAAGAAAGAAATATAAAAAGTGCTATAATTAAAAACGGAACTGATTTTATGAGAAAGATTTGAACTTGTTTTTTTAATTGATTCCAAAAGTATTTTAAATATTTCATTTGTTTTCTCCCCAAATATTATTTATATATAAAAATTATAAGTAAAATATATATTTTTGTAAATGAGATTTATAGAAATAATTAATTAAATTTAAACAAGCAAATATAAAATAGATAATGTCAAAAATTATATTTAATGATAAAATACTTGAATTTATTGTTTATAAACTAAAATGATGATATACTGTAATAAGGAATTTGAGAGTTTAAGAAGAAAAAATATTATAGCTACCAAGTTAAATTTAATATATAAGTATAGGATGTACCAATAAAGTAAGTAATTGTAAACTAATATAAATTTTAGGATAAAGTATGAATAAAAAAGAACTAATAACTGAATTTAGAAAAAGAAGATTAGAATTAAATTCTGACTTAGAAAAAAGGTTAGAAAAGGCTAATCTTTTAAAAGGTCGTAAAAAATATAGAAGCTTTGAAAGTATGACTATGGATATAAAATTTATTTTAGATATTGATGATGTACTTAATATACCAGAAGATGAAAAGTCTTTAAAACCTTTTGATAAAACATTAGATTTACTTTTAAATAGATATTTTGAAGGTATAGTAGCTTTAATAAATTCCTGCGGTGCATGGCAATTGCTAGATATAAATAAAGATGATTATGTAAAAGAAAAATTTGATAATTTAAAAGTAGAAGAAAAATTTAGAATTTTATATTATTTAAATACAAAATATATAAGTTTTTTAAGTTTTCAACAAACAGCAGATGAAAGAGAAGCTTTAGTACCAAATTCAAAGTGTGAAATAGATGAAGAATCTTTAAAGAAAATGGCTTTTTTGGAATTTATGTTTTATAGTATAGGAAACAAAAATGATAGAGACGAAACTATTTATTGTATGAATAAAGTTTTTCTGTCAGAATTAGTGAAATATAGAAAAAGTAAAACTGATAAAATAGAAGAATATATGAAAGGAAAAAAAAGAAATATACAATTTGAATTTGAAAAATTTGGGAGATTTTTATCAGAACAAGATTTTTTGGATATAGCAGATGCAATAATAATATCTACTGATGCCTTAAAATGTCCAAAAGAAGAGGTAATTAACTTTTTCTATCAAATGTCAGAAACTATTTCTGAAAAAAGAGTTTTGGCAGATATTCTTGAAAATTTTAGAGAATTAGAGGCAAAAGCTCAAAGAATGCAGACTATAAGAAACGAGGCAGAAATAGCAAGAAAAGCTGAAAAGATAAAAAAAGAAAAAGCTTTGGCAAAAGAAAAAGAAAGAAAAAGATTAGAAGAGCTAGAAGAAAGAAAAAAAGAAGAACTAAGAAGAAAAGAAGAAAAGACTAGAAAATTCCCAGAAGTAAAGCTAGATAAACAAATTCAAGAACTAGAACAAAGAATAGCTTTACTACAAGGCATGCCAACAGTAAAGGAATATGTAATACCAGTAATTTTTTTGTGGGCAGATACTAAAGACATATCTTTGAGAAAGAAGATAGGAAATAAAAGGATAAGTAAATTGTTTAGTAAGTTAAAGCAAATTGAACAAGAACAGGGGATAAGAACAAGTTTATATATTATGACTACTGCAAACAAAGAGATTACTAGTAAAAGATTTCAAGAATTAAGAGAGCTTTCTATTAAGAATAATATGCCAAGACTAGTAGAAGGTGCAATTGGAGCATATGGAAGTTTTAGAATTGATGAAAAAGGAAATATAAAAGATAGAGCAGTAATGTCAGAAGAAAATAGAGAAATGATAATGCATTTAGTAGAAAAGACTACAGGGATTGCAATACCAAGAGATATGGTAGATTCGTCAGTAGTAGATTTTTTAAGATATAGATTTTCTGATGGAAACGATAAAAAAACGACAAAAGATTATTTGTCATTAATTGGAAAAAGATTATTAGAAAGTGATAGTATAAAAAGTCAACCCTTAAAGTTATTTTTATATGAAGGAGAGGATTGTAAAGGAATAGACATATTACTAAAATCTCAAGCAGAAGGAATGAAAAAAGTAGCAGACTATTTTAAAGCAAAATATCATATAGTTTTAGGAGAAGGTATAACAATAGATATAGATGAATTAGATAAATTCCTGGCATTAGAAAGAGAAGAAGAAAAATAGTAAATTTTAAGAAGGATAAAACTAGTAATGTAAGGATTATATATGTAAAAACATGTTAGATAAAAAATATTTTATTAATGCAAAAATAGGTGATGATATATATACAAGTCAATTAATAGAAAAGCAGAAAATTGTAATACACAAACAAAACAAAGAGCTGTTAATATAAGTGAAAATATAATTAGCAACTCTTTATTTATATATTTAATTAAATTTTTATATTTTTTAATTAATTGTTATCTTAAAATAATACTATAAAATAAAGATTAGTTTATACATAATTTTTAATAGTATGTTTTACAACTTTGTAGAAATTGTCTTTATTTTTTAATAATTCTATAATTTCTTTTTTAAAATTATCAAATTTTTCGTCTTTTATATAAATTTTAGCATAGCCATTTTCTCCAAATTTTTCTGATAAATGTTCATATATTCTATCAAATATTTTTTCATCTGTATTATATTCGGGAGAATGTTTTTTGGTATAGAAGTATGTTCTTAAGATTGCATCTTTTAAAGTTAAATTTTTATCTGCTGCTGAAACAATCTTACCATAAATACTTCTAGGAATTTTTGAAGAAGAAGCTCTATGATCTTCAATAGCATATTTTATAGTATTAAGTTCTTCTTTATTAAAAAACGTACTTAAATTCAAATCTTTATACATAATATCAGCAGAGATTTTTTCGTGTTTGTCTTTATCAATGTGATGAGCAATATCATGATAAGCGACTACAGTATAGAGTATATTAATATCGATATTATAGTTTTTTGCGATATCAAAAGCATGATTAATAACAGTTATTATGTGATTAATATTATGACCTTCTTCATTTAAATCATATTGTGGAAATATATTTTTTTCTATATATTCTACTAATTTTTCATTTAAATCTTGTTTTGGATAATTATACATTGTAATAGTCTCCTAAAAATATTTTTTTTATAATATATCTTAAGAATAAAAAAGTCAATTAAGAGAAATATAAATATACATTAATACTAAAAATATTCAAAATAAAAGAGCTCTCCAAAGAATGGAGAGCAAGGGTGGATTGTGGTATATTATATAAAAGTCTCTTTAGTTTTCTTTTTGAAACTTATAGTATCTTTTAGGCCTTTTATCATTAAGATAGCTCGGATAAAAATCTTCATCCTCAAAGTTATCAGCATTTGCTAAATCAAAGAGGATTCTCCGAAGGCTAGCATCAAAAATAAACTGCTTTTTATCATCAAGTTTGATATTTACATATAACATAAAATATCACCCTTTCAAATATTTTAGAACTTTATTATAACATAATTTACATAATATTGCAACAGGGG
>JAAVXQ010000008.1 GCA_022790685.1 Clostridia bacterium | reverse complement strand
TATTGCATTGTTATCTATTATATTATTTTCAGGTGGTTCTGGCTTTTCTTTTACTAAAAGAGTACTTTTCACATAAGCTACTTCACCTTTATATTCGATTTTTGACCAACCATTATCTCCAATACCAGTTACTTTTACTTCTTCTGCAAATTTAAAATATCCCACTTTATCACTATCTGTAGTAAAACTTTTTCTAACATTGCATTCTTGAGCTGTATACATAATTTCGTTCACTTCTTTAAATTTTGGATCTGGTGGTTTTTCTGTGGTTAAAAATTGGCTAGATATATATACAGTTTTTCCATTATATTCTACTTTAGACCAACCATTATCTCCAACACCAATTCTTTTTAATTGCTTTCCTTTTTCTAATTTAGTTATTTTTTTACTATCTGTTGAATAGCTTTCTCTTACATTACAACTATCTTTTGTATAAACAGTTTCATTTACAGCTGTAAAAGTTGGCTCTTTTGGAGCTTGATTATTTTGAGCTGCTGTTTTTATAGAACCATAGTTTGTATCATTATGTAGTATATTTCCTAAATAGTCTAAACAACGAAGTTTTGCAGCTACTACTGCTTCTCCTTCTGCAATAATATTAAAAGTTACTGTAAAGTTTTCAACTGCTCCATCATTTGAATTTCCATTTGCTACATATAATGTTGAACCTTCTAAAGTTCCATTACAAGAGTTTCCTACATATTGTAATTTACTTGCGTCCCATGTTATTGTTCCATTATACGAATTTGTTCCATCAGGCAATGTTATACTTACTGCTACAGCTTCTCCAACCTTGTTATTGTGACTAGAAACTTGAACTGTTGAAGCTGCATATACTCTTTCTATACATACTGACAAGATACCAATTATCATTATTAATACTATCAAAAAAATTTGATATTTTGTTTTTTTCATCTTATATTACCACCTCTTTTTATTTCTTAAGTTTTTCTATTCTGATGTTACATTATTCTCTACTTCATTTTCATTGTCTGCATTTGTAACATCTTCTATATTATTTTCTTCTATTTTTTCTGATTTTACCATAACTCTTGAAGCTGCACCTTCTTTACATGTTATTAATGTAAGTTCTGTTTTATTATCTTTTGGTAGTAATACTGATAAGTCTGTTGGTTCAATTTCTAATATTTCAGTAATTTTATAATAGCTTTTTTCTTCTTCATTAGCAGATTTTATATCTTGTATATAAAATTCATCTCCAACATTTAATTCTTCTAGTCTTTTGAAAACTTTATCATAATTATGTCCAACTAAAGTAAAGTTTCCAATTTCATTTAAATTTTCTCCATAAAGTTTTCCGTATACCTTTTTCTAAAGCTTTATCTTCAAAGGAGTCTAATATGTATTCTTCTATCTCTAATTTCTCAATTACAACTTTTCCTAAAACTTTATATCCTTCTATTTCTTCAGGCATCTTTTTGCTATTTTGCTCTTCTTGCGTTAATTTCTGTTTTTCTAGTTCTTCTTGTTTTTTCTTATCATACGCCTTTTTTCCAAAATATATTCCTGTGCATAAGCCTGCAATAGCAAGTATTACTATTAATACTATCCCTATTTTCTTCCATGGAATACTTCCAAAATCAAATTCTTCATCTGATGAATGTTTACCTGCCATATATCTATAGTTCCTCCTTTGTTTTATTTTATAACCATTAATGCAAATATTAGTAATCCAAATAATACTCTATAAATTGCAAATGCTTTAAAGCTACCTTTCTTCAAATAATCTAATAAAAATTTTACAACTATTATTCCTACTATAAAGCTTGTTAATACTCCTAAAACAAATGCTGTATTAAATATAAATTCATCTAATTTAAATATAACTGCTCCAAGTACTATAGGCGCTGATAGCATAAAAGAATATTTAGCAGCACTTTCTCTTTCTACTTTCATAATTCTTGCTGTTGTCATTGTTATACCAGACCTTGATACTCCTGGTATAAAAGCTAGCGCTTGTGATAAACCTATTAAAAAAGTTTGTTTAAATGTCATATTTTCATATTTTGTTTCAGATTTACAATTTTTATCTACTAAATACAAAACTATACCTAGTACTATCAGACAGATAGCTATTACACCTCTTGCTATCATTTGTCTTTCTTCTAAAAGTGTATCTATAAAACTATCACATATGTAACCTATTATTCCTCCTGGTATAGTAGCTGCTACTAAATACCAAAACATTTTTCCTTCTGTGGATTTTTCTTTTTTTAAAGCTGTCTTAAAGCCTCCTACTATCAAAGAAATCCAGTCTTTAAAGAAGAAAATTCCTATTGCAAGTAAGGTTCCAAAATGAAGCGCTATATCAAATGAACCTGGAATATCATTCCAATTAAAAATCCATGGAATAATATTTAAATGTGCAGAACTTGATATTGGTAGTAATTCTGTAAGCCCTTGCACTATTCCTAAAATTATCGACTGAAAAATTGTCATTTTATTCCTCCATCTTACTTTAAAACTTTATAATTCTTTTAGTACATGATATAAGGTTTCTTTTATAAATTCTGCTGAAGTAAGAGGTGCAACTTTTCCTGGTAAAGATAACGCCCATATAACTTTAAGATCTTTTTCTCTAGCAGCCTTTCTATCTACTCCTCCTGGATTTGAAGCTAAATCTATTATTACTACATCTTTTTTCAATAAATCTAATCTATCTGAATCTAAAATTTGGAATGGAATTGTATTTATAATAATATCAAATTTTTCTAAATGTTCATCTAAATTATTTAAATGTATAGAATTATATCCATATGCTTTAATCCAAGCAATATCTTCATTTTTTCTTGCTTCACAATAAACATCTGCACCTATTCCATCTAACATTTTAGCAAGAACTTTTCCTATTCTTCCAAATCCCATTACTAAAACTTTAGTTCCATGAACAGTTCTTTGTGTTTCTTCCATAGCAATCTGTATTGTTCCTTCTGCTGTTGCTATTGTATTTAAAACTGTAAATTCTTCTCTTTTTAATAAATCAGTATATTGAACTTTATTATTATCTAATTCTTCTTTAATTCCAATATTTCCTGCTATTAAATATTTTCCTTTTAAAGCCTTTACAAAATCTTCTATTGAAAGCTTATTTCTTCCAAATGGTGCAGATATATTTTTTCTGTCACTTGAAAGTGGTATTGGCCCTATAACTACTTTAGAATATTTTACTGCCTCATCTATTGTTGGACACATTTCAACTCCATCTATATTAAGTAGTTCCTCAGAATTCTCTAATCCATAAGTATATACCTTATAGCCATCACTTGTTAACATTTCTATTAATTTAATAATTCGTAGGTCTCCTCCTACAACTCCTATTGATTTTTCCAAATTAATCACTATTCCTTTCTATAATAATATAAATATATTATATTTTTCTTAAGTAAAATTTATACTAGTTTGTTCCTAACTCTTTTGGTCTTTCTTCTTTTTTATCTATTACTTTTTCCTTTTCTTCTACTTTCTTATCTTTTCTTTCTTTTTCAAAAATCATATTTATTTTTTCTTCTATTTTTTGCTTTGAAGCAGATTCACTCATATTTTCTATAAGACTAGTTACTTCTTCTAAATATTCTCTTGCAATTATTTCCTGTATTTCTAAAACTCTTCTAGTTTCTTCTGCTTCTTCTTCATCAATTTCCATATCTCTGTTTTCAGTTTCTTCTTGCTTATCCATTTTCACAGAAACAGTTATATATTCTTTAATTTTTTCAAAATATTTTTCATGTGAAGCTTTTTCTAGTAATTTAGGCTCTAGTTCTATAGCCTTATTTAAGAAATTTATAGCTTTATCCTTTTCTCCTTTAAATGCATATATTTTTGCAAGCTGATAATATGACATTGCTTCTAAATCTCCATATAAACTATTTTTAAAGTATTTTTCAGCTGTTTCTAAGTCTTTTTGTATAAACGCAATTTGTCCTAAATTATAATATGCTCCATATGATCTATGATTAATTTCTGCTGCTTTTTCATACATCTCTTTTGCCATTTGAAAATCACTAAGTCTAGTATAAACTATTCCTAAATTGTAATACAAATCATAATCAGCTGGTCTAAATTTTAAAGCTTCATGATATACATTTGCAGCCTCTTTAAATCTTTCTTGTTCACATAATAGTTCTCCTAATAAAACAGAGGCTTCATAGCAATCTGGTTTATTTTTTACTAAGTTATTAAGCATTTCTATGGCTTCATCTTTTTTGCCCAATTCTTTTAGTAAATCTGCTATTTTAAAATATGATTTATAATCATTTTTTCTAATATCTACTGAAGTTACATATTCATCTATAGCTCTTCGCATTCCACCTTCTTTTTCATATATTTCAGCTAAAATTTTATGTCCAAAATAACTTTCTGGATATTTTGTAACTAGCTTTATAAGTATTGCTTTAGCAAGTTTATTATCACCTATCATTATAAAAAATTTAGCTAAAAATACACTTAAAATTTCTGAAAAATTAATTCCTTTTGCTTCTATAATAATTATTATTATTGGTATTATTACTGATAATATATATCTTAATGAACTCCAAAATACATTTTCTTCTATTCTTAATTTAATAGCTACAAAACTTATTAAAACTCCAATTGCTTCTAAAATTAATAAGATTATATAATTTGCATCATTTTTCCTAATAATTTTAAAAAATATTATTATAAATAAGGAAAATGCTAATAAATTGAATAATATTTTTTCAATCACAGACTTTTTCTCCTTTAAATTTCTACATCCTATTTTTTAGAAGATTATATCATATGAATACATATTAAACAATAAAAAAGTTCTATTTTTTTATATCATTTATATTTCAAATATAAATCTAAAAATAACTCAAAAGATTTAAGAAACTACTTTAAATCTTTTGAGTTATTATATTAAAAAGCAATATTAGAATTTATAAAAAAACTTAAAATATATTATAAATACAATTTCAGATATAAGTATTGTGGGAAGTCCGATTGTAAATTTTAATTTTTTTGTTTTATGTCTAAATAAATACATTCCGTGATATTGTTCCTATGCCTCCACCTAATAAAGTTATTACAAATATTGTCTTTTCAGGTGTTCTCCAATATCCTTTTTTTGCTTTATATTTATCTATCCACATTGTAAAAAATCCTAATAAATTTATAACTAATACATATATTAATATATTTTTTATACTAAAAATCTCACTCATATATTTTCCTTATCTTAGTTTAAACAAATAAACTCATTTGATTTGATTTTGTCATTCCTTTTAAACATCCAAATTTGTCTAATAATTCTGTTACTGATTTTCCTATTTTAGCTCTCATTTGAAGATCATCTATACATTCAAAAGGTTCTTCTAAAGCAGCTCTATAAATTCCCTCAGCTGCAATTCCTCCAAGACCTGGTATACTGTTTATTGGTGGTCTTATTCCTTCTGGCTCTATAAGAAATTTTGAACTATGTGATTTATATAAGTCTATAGGTAAAAAGTTAATGCCTCTTTCATACATTTCAAGAACAATTTCCAATATTGAATACATATTTTTATCTTTTGTAGTTGCACTATTTCCAGCAAGTTCAATTTCTCTCATTTTATTTTTAACTTTTTCTTTTCCATAAATCATACATTCACTATCAAATTCATCTGCTCTTATAGTAAAGTATGCTGTATAATAAGCTTTTGGCTCATGAACCTTAAACCAAGCAATTCTAAATGCATTTGTTACATATGCTGCTGCATGGGCTTTAGGGAACATGTATTTAATCTTTTCACAAGATTTTATATACCATTCTGGAACCTCATGTTCTTTCATAATATTCACAAATTCTGCCCATTTTTCTGGATCTTTTAAGGCTTTTCCTTTACGAACTGTTTCCATTATTTTAAAAGCATGATTTGGTTCTAACCCTTTTTTCATTAAATAAACCATGATATCATCTCTACAACCTATAGCTTCACTTAATGTAACTATACCTTGGTTTATTAATTCTTGTGCATTATTTAACCATACATCTGTACCATGAGACAAACCAGAAATACTTATAAGTTCAGCAAAAGTTGTTGGCTTTGTATCTACAAGCATTCCCCTTACAAATTTTGTTCCAAACTCTGGAACACCAAAAGTTCCTACTTCTGAATTATTTATTTGTTCTGGAGTAAGACCTAAAGCTTTAGTTGAGCTAAATATACTCATGGTTTCTTTATCATCTAATGGTACTTTTGTAGGGTCTTTTCCTGTTAAATCAAAAAGCATTCTTATCATTGTAGGATCATCATGTCCCAGTATATCCAGTTTAAGTAAGTTTTGATCAATAGAGTGGTAATCAAAATGAGTTGTGACTATATCAGAATTTGGATCATCTGCTGGATGCTGTACTGGGCAAAATTCATAAATTTCTCTTCCTTTTGGAACAACTATAATTCCACCTGGATGCTGACCAGTAGTTCTCTTTATTCCTGTACATCCTACAGATATTCTAGATATTTCTGCGCTGCTTACTGGAATATGTCTATCTTCATAATAATTTTTAACATAACCATATGCAGTTTTATCAGCTATTGTACCAACCGTTCCAGCTTTAAAAGTAGTTCCTTTTCCAAATATAACTTCTGTATATTTATGCGCTTTTGCTTGATATTCTCCTGAAAAGTTAAGATCTATATCAGGCTCTTTATCTCCATTAAAACCTAAGAAGGTCTCGAATGGAATATCCATTCCATCTTTATCAAGTTTGTGACCACATTTAGGACACTCTTTATCTGGAAGGTCAAACCCATTTTTTACTCCATAATCTGTGAAGTCAGAATATTTGCAATTTGGACATCTATAATGAGCCTGAAGTGAATTAACTTCCGTTATACCTGTCATATTAGCAACAAACGAAGAACCTACTGACCCTCTAGAACCAACTATATATCCATCTTCGTTAGATTTCCATACCAGTTTTTGTGCAATAATATACATAACTGAGAAACCATTTTTTATAATAGAATCTAGTTCTTTGTCCAATCTTGTTTGTACAATTTCTGGTAAAGGATCTCCATATAATTCATGTGCTTTAGAATATGCAATTTCCTTTATGGTTTGCTCACATCCTGGAATATGAGGTGGGCACTTTTCTCCTGAGATTGGTTTTATTTTTTCACACATATCTGATATCAAATTTGTATTTGTAACAACTACTTCATAGGCTTTTTCTTCACCTAAATATTTGAATTCCTTTAGCATTTCTTCTGTTGTTCTTAAATATAGTGGTGCTTGCATATCTGCATCATCATATTTTTGTCCTGCTTGAAGAATTCTTCTATAAATTTCATCTTGAGGATCCATAAAGTGAACATCACATGTTGCTACAACTGGTTTTTCTAATTTTTCTCCAAGCTTTACTATCTGCTTATTTATATCTTCTAGTCCTTCTTTATTTGCAACAGTTCCTTCTCTTAATAAATATTCATTATTACCCAGTGGTTGTATTTCTAAATAATCATAAAAGTTTGCTATTTCTTCTACTTCTTCTTCGGATTTTCCTGCTATTATTGCCCTATATACTTCTCCTGCTTCACAGGCACTACCAAGTATCAATCCTTCTCTATATTTTTCAAATATACTTTTTAATATTCTTGGCTTTTTGTAAAAGTAATTTAAGTGTGAAAAAGATATAAGCTTATATAAATTTTTAAGACCTATATAATTCTTTGCAAGAATTATTGCATGATATGAAGGTAAATTTTTAAAATCAGTTTCAAAACAATTATCAAAGTCTTCTATTTTCTTTCCTTTTTTCTCTTTCGTTTTTTCTATCATTACTTTAAATACTTCAACTAATGTTTTTACATCATCTAAAGCTCTATGTGCCACATCAACTTTTATTCCTAAATTATCCGCTATAATACCCAATTTATATTTTTTAAATTCTGGAAATATTGCTTTTGATAGTCTTAAGGTATCTATATATGTGTTTTCTAGCTTATATCCATACTTTTCAAAATTATATTTTAAAAAACCTATATCAAATCCAGCATTATGTGCTACTAATACATCATTTCCTATAAACTCTATTATTTTAGGTATTACTTTATCTATAGTTTCTGCATCTTTTACCATATCATCTGTAATATGAGTTATTTCTACAACTCTTTCTGGAATTGGTTTTTCTGGATTTACAAAACATTCAAATTCAGAAATTACCTCTCCATTTTTTATTTTTATTATTCCTACTTCTGTTATTTTTTCAGTAATATGAGAAATTCCTGTTGTTTCTAAATCTAATACACAATACTCTGTATCTAAATCTTGTTTTTGTCCTGAAAAAACACAAGGATCTTTATCTGGTACAAAATATGCTTCAACCCCATATATGACTTTTAAATCTGCTCCTGTTTTTTCTAAATATTTGTGTGCATCTGGAAAAGATTGTACTACACCATGATCTGTTATTGCTATAGATTTCCAGCCCCAACTTACAGCTCTTTTTAGAAGTTCATCACAAGGAGTAATAGCATCCATCTGGCTCATCTGTGTATGCATATGAAGTTCTACTCTTTTTATTTCTGCTAAATCTTCTCTTTTTTCTTTTTTTCTACCAGGTGTTTCAATTATAGTATTTGCCATTACAGTTATTTCTTTTGCAAACTGATCATATTTAGCTATTCCATCAATTTTTAATCCCTTTGCTGATGAAATTTTTTTCATTATTTTTCCTGATTTTTCTTTTTCTACAAAGGCTTTACAAGTAATTGTACTTGTTCCATCGTATAGATCAAACATTATTATTACTTTTTCGTTTTTTATATCTCTAGAATCTGTTTTAACAACTTCACCTTCTAAACATACTTTTTCAGTATCCACATTTATATCTATAATATTTATAAATTCACTTTTTATATTTAAACTTCTTCCATATATAAGTGGTGAATTTTCATCTATATTTTCTTCTACTTCAGGTTCCTTCTTTTCTTTTTTGATAAAATCCTTTTGATTACTGCTATATTGCGATTGAGCTTTTGGTTTATTTGCATTTTCCCTTTTTCTAATTTCTGCTTCTTGTTTCGCTTTTACTTGCATTTCTAAAAATGCTGCTTTTTCTCTTTCTTTTAAATTTTGTTCTAATTTTTGGTTATAATCCTCATCCACTTCTTCTAGAAAATCTACTTTATAATTTTGATTATATACATTGGAAATTAAATGTTCTAACCCTTTATCAAACTTTTTTGCCAATAAAAAAGAAGCCCCTTTAAGAGATAATCTAACAGTTAGATTTTTTTCCTTTAAGTCTGGTTTACTATTTGAAAGAATTGCTTTACTAAATGGTTCTTTTTTAGCAATATAGTTTATAATATTATTCCATTCTTTATCAATATTTTGCTCTATACTTACATTATTATAATCTATATCTAAAGATGCCTTTTCGACTTTAAATCTATTTACTAAATATTCTTCAAAACTGTCTATATCTTTTAATGTTATCTCTTTATCTGACGCTATCTTTACTTGTAATTTATTTGTTTTTTTATACAAATTTATATTTTCAATTTTTGCATCTATTAAATTATTGTTTTCATTATAATCACCAAAAACCTCTTTTATATATTTCTGCATAAAAAAGCCCCTTTTATTCTTCTGATTCTTCTTCTGGTTTAAAAACTATGCTTTTAATTTTTTCTAAATTCTTTATTGCATTAGGCATATTTTTCAAACTCATTCCACCTATTAATCCTGTATATTTTACATATACATATAAATCTGCTAAGTCATATTTTTTTTGTCTTCTTGTTTGATAATATGAAATGTCTTTTATATCATCATATTTAATAACTTTTTCATTATGAATGAATAAAAAATCAAAATTATATTTTATTTTTTTCTCATAAAAAACACATCTGGTTGCTACTGCTAATCTTTTTTTAATTAGTAATAATATTGCAATTACTACTACTAGTATAAATAATGATAGAAATGCGTTTAAAAATGCTTGCATTGCTAAAAAAGAAATTATTACCAAACAAAATACAATAATTACATCAGCTAAATTATATACTTCATATGCAGGAATATATTTTCTTTTCAATTTTAAAAGTTCATTAACATCTTTTTCTAGTTCTTCTTCTTCTAAAATTTTTTTATAACAATTCTTACAAATATCTCCTTCTTTATTTAGTTTTGCGCCACATCTCTTACATTTCATATTTTTTCTCCTTTATCTTTTGCTCTTTTTTATTATATATAATCTTATATTTTTTATCAAGTAAGTATTTTTATTTATTTTAAAAAATTCTAATTATATCTTTATATGATATATATAAAGACAATAATATCAGCAAAGTAAATCCTAAAGACTGAATACTAAGTTCTGTTTTTTCATCTAATGGTTTTCTCCTTATTGCTTCAATTATAAGTAGTACTATTCTCCCACCATCTAAGGCTGGTATTGGAAGCAAATTTGTTACTCCTAATGATAAAGAAATCACACTTAGTAAATATACAAAATCATATAATCCATTTGTTTTAATTACCATATTAGAAATTCCAATAGGTCCTGTCATCTGTTCTATTTTTATGTTTCCAGTAAAAATCATTTTTATATTTTCACCAATTGACCAAGTAAAATCAATTGTATCCCAGAAGGCATAATATAAATTATTTCTTAGATTTTTTTCCTTTGACTCTACCATTATACCTAAAATGTATCCACTCTCAAGCTTGCTTGGAATAACTTCTATTTTTTCTTCTTTTCCGTTTCGTTCAACTATTAAGTCCATTCTATTTCCATCAGATTTTCTTATTTGCTTATCTATATCTGACTTTAATCTTACTGTTTTTCCATTTATTTGTTTTATTGTATCTCCTACCTGAAGGCTACTTATATTGTTTGCATATTCTGGTATTATTTTTGCTACAGTAGTAGATATATTCATTCCCATACATGATGATAAAATAAAATATATAATTATTCCAAAAATTATATTTACGATTCCTCCAGCTAGTACAATAGCAATTCTTTTAGGAACACTTGCTTTATTAAATGCTCCATCTTCTTCTACCTTTTCTACTTCTCCGAAGCATATCACAATATCCACCAAGTGGTATGAGTCTTAATGTATATTTAGTTTCTTTTCCACATTTATTCCATATTTTTGGACCAAATCCTATTGAAAATTCTCTTACCTTTACTTTGCATTTTTTAGCTACTAAAAAATGACCTAATTCATGAATTGTAATTAGAAATCCTAAAAGAAATACTACTTTGCATAATCCAATTAAGAAATTCAAATGTCTTTCCTCCTAAAATGTAAATTTCTATATAAAAAATTTTAAAATAGGAAATTTTTATTTCCTATTTTTTAAATATATATTTTATAAAAAGAATGTTAATAAAAAGTATGCAAAAGGAGCTATAAACATTAAACTATCTATTCTATCTAGCATTCCACCATGACCTGGAAATAAATTACTAGTATCTTTTATATCAAAATATCTTTTTATAACAGATTCTGAAAAATCACCAATTTGTCCTGCTACACTTAAAATCATACTTATTATAAAAATAGTAATATATGATAATTCATATGACATGTATTTATTTATAAAATAAGTAAATATTAAACTAAATATTGCAGTTGCTATTACTCCTGACAAACAACCTTCTACTGTTTTATTAGGACTTACTTTACTAAATTTATGCTTTCCAAAATGTTTTCCTACAAGATATGCAAATATATCTGTTCCCCAAGCTGCTATAAAAATGTACCATATTAATATTTTTCCTAAATACTTTCCTTCTATTCCATAAGTAAGTGCTATAAACATTAGAAAACATAAAATATATAAAATTCCAAACAATGTATAGGAAATGTCTTTAAAATTAATTTTCATATTAGTAACAATTGCATGAAGAAATAATATAACTAATATAATTGGAACTCCTAATGTTACTACAAAATTTAAAGTTTCTATAGAAACTATATGTATGAAAGCTATACTAAAAACACTTAAATAAGATATCCAAGGTATTACTTTTATCTCCTTTTGCTTACAGGCTTTTGAGTATTCATACATAGCTATTACTCCTACAAAAGCTACTATAAAATCTATTAAATATTTATTTCCTAAAATTAATATTGCTATTATAATAGGAAGACCTATTACAGTAGTTAATACTCTTTTCATATTCATATCATTACTTTTCCTTTTTATTTTATTTCGCTCCAAATCTGCGATTTCTTTTGTTGTATACTTCTATTGATTCATCTAAATCTGTTTCTGAAAAATCTGGCCATAATTTATCTAAAAATAAAAATTCAGCATAAACTAATTTCCACATTAGAAATCCACTTGTTCTAAGTTCTCCACTTGTTCTTATCATTAAATCAACATCTGGTATATCTTTTGTATACAAGTTTTCTTCTATTACTTCATTATTTATGTCTTCTATGTTTAACTTATTTTCTCTTACTTTAGTAGATATACTCTTTACAGCATTTACAATTTCGTCTCTTCCACCATAATTTAGTGCAATACTAAATACAGTACCTGTATTTGAGCTTGTTTTATTTACTACTTTTTCAATGCTTTTTTGTAAATCTTCTGAAAGTTCCTTTAAATTTCCTATTACCTTTACTCTTATATTTTCTGAGTCAGCTTTATTTGCAAAATCTTCTAAATAGTATTTAAGCAACGACATTAAAGCATCTACTTCATCCTTATCTCTTTTCCAATTTTCTGTTGAAAAAGCAAATACTGTTATATATTTTATTCCTATTTTATTAGCATATTTAACAATTTTCTCTAAAGTCTTTGCTCCTTCTTTGTGTCCTAACTTTATGGGTAGCATTTTACTTTTTGCCCATCTTCTATTTCCATCCATTATAATTCCTATATGATTAGGTAAGTCGTTGTTATTCATATATTTTAATTTCCTTCTTTAAAAATTATATATTCATTATTTCTTTATCTTTATTTTCTAATATTTTATCTATTTCTGCTATATATTTGTCTGTTAATTTTTGGATTTTTTCTTCTCTATCAGCTTTTTCATCTTCTGTTATTAAACTTTGTTTTTGTTCATTTCTAGCTTCTTCTATACCATCTCTTCTAATTGAACGAATGCTTATTCTTGCTTCTTCTGCTATTTTTCTTATTTCTTTTGCTAATTCTTTTCTTCTTTCTTCAGTTAATTCTGGAAAATTTAATCTTATTACTTTACCATCATTATTTGGATTTAATCCAATATCAGAAGCTAGTATTGCCTTCTCAATTTCTTTTAAAACACTAGCATCCCATGGTTGTATAACTATCATTCTAGCTTCTGGTACAGATATTCCTGCCACTTGATTTATAGGTGTTGGTACTCCATAGTATTCTACTGATATTTTATTTAATATTGCAGGATTTGCTCTACCTGCTCTAATTTCTGATAAGTTTTCCTCATAAACACTTACAGATTTTTTCATTCTCTCTTCTAATTCTTCCATTTTAAATTTACATCCTTTCTAAAATTATTTTACAATTGTTCCTATTCTTTCGCCATTTACAGCTTTAACGATATTTTCAGGATCATTTATATCAAATACAAGTAATGGTATATTGTTGTCTTTACATAATGATGTAGCAGTTGAATCCATAACCTTTAGGTCTTGATTTAATATATCTAGATATGAAATTTTATCATATTTTATAGCATTTTTATCTATCTTTGGATCTGCTGAATATACTCCATCAATTGTTTTTGCAAAAAGTATAACATCAGATTCTGTTTCAGCTGCTCTTAATGCTGCAGCTGTATCTGTTGAGAAGAATGGATGACCTGTTCCACAAGCAAATATAACTACTCTTCCTCTTCCTAAATGTTTTATCGCTTTTCTTTTTATATAAGGTTCCGCAATTTCTCTCATTTCTATTGCTGTTTGTAATCTTGTAAATATTCCTCTTGCTTCTAAAGCATCTTGAAGTGCAAGCCCATTCATTGCAGTTGCAAGCATTCCCATATAATCTGCTGTAGTTCTTTCCATCTTATGTCCGTTTCTTGCTCCTCTCCAGAAGTTTCCGCCACCTACAACTATTGATACTTCGACTCCCATTTCGATTACTTTTTTTACTTGATCACAAATTCTTCCAACTACATCTGGATCTATACCATGACCTTCTTTTCCTGATAAAGCCTCTCCGCTTAATTTAAGCAAAACACGTTTATATGCTACCACTTTTAATACACTCCTCTTTCCATATTTCTTTTAATTTTTTTTATTTTATCATAAATTAATATTTTTTAATACTACTTTTTTCATTTTTTTACATTTTATTTTTTATCTAAAAATTCTAGTTTCTATATTTTATTATTTTTCAAGTCCTTTAATAACTTTTCTTTAAACTCATCTGGAAATAATCGTATATTTTCTATATCCTTTTTGTTTATTTTTTCTGGAATATAGTCACCTCTATCTATATATTCAGGATCGTTAGAAAATTCTGGTCCATTTCCAGAACCAAATTCACCACTTATATATCGGCATTTTAATACATATTCTTCAAACTCACCTTCTACTTTTCTTTCATATATTATATTTCCCGCTTTTACTGTAATCCCTAGTTCCTCTAGGATTTCTCTTTCTGCTGTTTCTTGTAATGTTTTATCACTTTCTTCTTTACCACCACCAGGAAAAACATAATATTCTCCATATGGTTTAGTCGTATTTGGTGTTGGTTTTACATTTTTTCTGTGCATTAAAAGTATTTCTCCATCTATTTCTATAAATCCTGCAACTCTTATTCTCATATTTTTTCCTCCTTTTATGTTATTATAAAAAAAGATGTATGGAAACATACATCTTTAATTTTTATTTTTTAATATCTAATATTTTTAATTTTATCATTCCAGCAGGTGCTTGAACTTCTGCTATTTCTTTTTTCTTCTTTCCAAGTAATGCCATTCCTATAGGAGATTCATTAGATATTTTGTTTTGAGAAAGATCAACTTCTGTTGAACCAACAATTGTATATTCGATTTCTTCATCAAATTCCATATCTAATACTTTTACTATATTTCCAACTTGAACAACTTTTAAATCTATTTCTGATTCATCAATAATTTTAGCATATTTTATCTTATTTTCTAGTTCAGCAATTTTGATTTCATTAGATGCTTGTGCATTTTTAGCTTCATCGTATTCTGAGTTCTCAGATAAATCACCAAATCCTAGAGCTACTTTTATTCTTTCTGCTATTTCATATCTTTTTACAGTCTTTAGTTCTTCTAATTCCTTTTCTAATTTATCATATCCTTCCTGTGTTAATATAAATTCTTTTTCTTCCATAACACAAAGCCCCCTTTGCTAATTTACTGATTAATAATACTGTTTATTTTATTATTTGTCAAGTGGATTTTTAAATTTATTACTATAAACACTAAATTATATCTACAAATATGTAAATTATGACTATTTTTATTTAAAATTTAATAGATTAATTTATTATCCAATCTTTTTCATATTTTTTAAGCCTTTATATTCTGATTTTCTTATCATACCACTTTGTCCATATAAATTTAAAATCATAATTTTGTCATTTTCAATTTCTTTTCTTATGTTTCTAATGCTTGTCCTTTTATATATAAAACTCTCATATAATATACTTGATTTAAAATCTTTCAATTCCATAGCTGATTTTATAAATCTTTTTGGAATATTTATATCAAAAGACAATACATTTATTCCCTCAAAACATTTTGATAATATTTTAATATTTTTTCCTATGTTTACTATACATGCTTTTTTAGGTAAGTTATAATTATTTAATTCTTCTAAAGAAAAATCTTCATTTATGATAATGTCTGATTTTATTAGGCTTTTTTTATAATTGTTATTTACATTAATAAGTATTCCTTCTTCTTCATAAATATTTTTTTCTACTTTTTTTAGCATTCCTGCTTTTGCTGTTATTATATTTAAGACTCTAACTTTTTTAGCAATATTTTTAATATTATCAATATCTATTTCTTTTAAGTTGTTTACCAAAATAGATACTTCTTGCATATACATTTTTTCATTTTTTAAATTCACAATTGCTTCAAGAATATTCTCTTCTATATATTTATAAATCCAATTACCATTTAAAATATTTATATCATTTATGCTTATTTTTTCTATAAATTCATTATTTTTTCTAAGAGTTTCAGAAAGAACTACAGTGTTTACACATCTAACTTTGATAATCTTATTTAATTTTTTTATATATTTCTTGTTTAAGTTTGGTAATACATAAAGTTTTCTGTCTTCAATATTTTTCTCAAGAATTAAAAAAAGTTTTCTTCTAAAAAAATAAATTATTTTTTTTAGTAATTTACTTTTTTCCTTATACTTATCTGGTATAGCTTCATCAATATTTTCAGCTAAACTAACATAAATCATAAAATCACCTCTATATTATATATGAGATGATTTCATAATTTATTCTTATTTTTTTACATATAATTTTATATGCACTTCTGATAGTTGTTTATCTGTAACAATTCCTGGTGCATTCATAAGTAAATCTTGTGCTTTACTATTCATAGGAAATGCAATTACTTCTCTAATGTTTTCCTCTTCTGTAAGAAGCATTAACATTCTATCTACACCTGGCGCAATTCCTGCATGTGGTGGAGCTCCATATTCAAAAGCTTTATATAATGCTGAAAATTTATTTTTTATATCATCTTCTGTATATCCAGCAATTTCAAAAGCTTTTACCATTATTTCTGGCGAATGATTTCTAACTGCTCCAGAAGAAAGTTCAATTCCATTACATACTATATCATATTGATATGCTAAAATATCTAAGGGTGATTTTGTATTTAAGCTTTCTAATCCTCCTTGTGGCATAGAAAAAGGATTATGGCAAAAATCTAATTTTCCACTTTCATTAATTTCATACATTGGAAAATCTACTATCCAACAAAATTTATATACCTCTTTATCTATTAAATCTAGTCTTATTCCTATTTCTTTTCTTATTTCACCTGCCAGTTTTTCTACAATGTTTTTATGTTCTGCAATAAAAAATACACTATCACCTGGTTTGGTATCAGTTTGTATCATAAATTGTTTTTTAGATTCTTCATCAATAAATTTTGCAATAGGCCCTTGAAATTCCCCATCTTCTAAAATCTTAATCCACGCTAATCCTTTTGCTTTACATTCATTTATAGCAAAATCTGTCATTCCATCATAAAAAGTTCTTGGTTCATTTGCACCCTCAGGAAGAGTTATGGTTTTTACAATTTTACCATTAAATACTTTTAAATCTATTTTTTCAAATATATTAGTTACATCTTTAATTATAAGTGGATTTCTTAAATCTGGTTTATCAGTTCCATATTTTTCCATAGCTTCTTTATAGGGAATTCTTGGAAAAGGATATTCTGCAACTTTTTTACTAGAAAATTTTGTAAAAGTATTATAAATAACCTGTTCCATTATTTCAAAAACATCTTCTTGTGTGCTAAATGCCATTTCCATATCTAACTGATAAAATTCTCCGAGGTGAACGATCTGCTCTTGCATCTTCATCTCTAAAGCATGGTGCTATTTGAAAATATTTATCAATTCCTGAAACCATCAATAATTGTTTAAATTGTTGTGGTGCTTGTGGAAGTGCATAAAATTTTCCTGGATACTGTCTGCTTGGTACTAGATAGTCTCTAGCGCCTTCTGGAGATGAACTAGTAAGTATTGGTGTTTGAACTTCCAAAAAACCTTGATTAATCATTTGAAGTCTTAAAAACTGTATTAATTCTGCTCTTAGTTTTAAATTTTGTAAACTCTTTTTAGCCCTTAAATCTAAAAATCTATATTCTAGTCTTAAGTCTTCTCTTACCTTTCTATTTTCAGATATTTCAAAAGGTAAGGTTTTAGTTCTTTTTCCTAAAACTTCTATATCTTCTGCAAACAGTTCTACTTTTCCTGTATTTAAATTTTCATTTACTGTCTCCTCATCTCTTAGTCTAACTTTGCCTTTTACTGAAATAGTTGACTCAGTTGGTATTCTTGATGCAAAGTCTACTTTCTTTTCATCACCAGATACTACAATTTGAGTTATTCCATATTGATCTCTTAAGTCAATAAACAATACTCCACCTAAATCTCTTATCGTATCTATCCAACCTGCTAATCTAATCTCCTCTCCTACATTTTTTTCTCTGATTTCTGAACAATTATATGTTCTGTACTTACTCATATTTCTTCCCTCCTATTTCCCATCTTTTAAAAGAATAAAAGATGTATAAATTCTAAAAAATTTCAATTCATTTTTTAGATTATTTATCTTAGGGATTTTTCTTTTTAATATCAAAAAAGCTTTCATCCCTAAAACAGGGACGAAAGCTAGACTTCCGCGGTACCACCCATATTGAAAACTAAAATGTTTCCCACTTTAAATTTTAATTTTGCTCCAATGTGTTTCGTATATTAAATCTTATTTAAAATGCTCTCAGCCCAATTGGCATTTTTTCTCTGTAAAATGTTTTTTAATAACTTTCATCTTCATAGCAAATATTAACTTGTATACATAATATTTTACCAATATTATCCCCTATTGTCAAGATTTTATGAAAAAATAGGCAAATTACAGTTAATTATTTATATATGTATATAAATAATTAACTCCATAAAGGTTTTATTTATGGAGTTTTTATTTTAATAATAGAAAATATTGAAATCAAATTTCTTTCCACCTATATTTCCGTTATCTGTATATTGCCACATATTATATTTTCCTTGGTAATTTGTTTGTATTGGATTATAACTTGGCTCCATTACTTTAGCTGTTCCTTCTGTATAATGTGCTACCCAAATTGCATATCTATCTTCAATTCTACTCATATCTAAGTGATCTAACATCCAAGATTTACTTGCATAAATTCCTGCTTTATATCCATGACTTTGAATTCTATCACAAAATCTAATTACCATATTAGTTTGTGTTTCTCTTGATAAAGTATGCTGAGGATATCCAGCAGTAGTGTTTTCTAAATCGAAATATACTGGTAAATCTATTGGTCTTCCATTTAACCAATTTAGACAATTATTCGCCTCTGCTTCAGCTCCATCTGGATCCATTGCATAACTATATAAATATACACCCACTGATAATCCTAATTCTTTTGCTTTCTTATAATTATTTTCAAATTGTTTGTCCTTTTGATTACTGTTTTTTCCATATCCAATTCTTAATATAGCAAATGTAAATCCATTATTTACAACTTGATTCCAATCTATATCTCCATTATGTGTTGATACATCTATTCCCTTTGTATTTTTATCTACTACTCTTATTTTTGTAGATGCTTCTTGTATAATTCTACCATTTCTATCAATCATTCTTACTTTTATTGTATAAATGTCTGATGGTAAGCCTAATACATTAATAGGTAAATCTGAAGTTGTAAATCCAGATAAAGCAGTTTGTTCTAGTTCTTTTTGGTTATTAGGCAATGTGTTCATATTTACATCTGCTCTATATTCTCTACAAGCATTACTATCAAATAATCTATCATTTATATATATTTCAACTTTTGCCTTACTATCATTAGAAATTGCCCATCCTCTTATTTTAAAGCTATCATTTCTTTCTTTTATTACAATTCTATTGTTAGTTGGTGAATCTATATGCATTCTACCTGTGTACATGTAATTATTATTTATTAAGTTAATTTCTCTTTCTATACTAGCTATAATATGACCATATCTTGATACTTGTTCTACTTTTATAGTATATTTTCCTGGTAACATATCTTTATTAAAAGTTAGTATTGATACAAAACCAGCATCTTTTGTTGCTGCTATTTCAGCCTCGCAGTTTGGAAGAGTAGTATTATTTACATTATGGCTTCTATTATATCTCGTTACATCTGAAATCCAAAGCTGATTATTAACATATAATCTTACTGTTGCTTTACTATCTTCTGAAATTGCCCAACCATTAACTTCAAATTGTGTATCTTTATTATTTTCTATAACAATATTTTGGTTTACTGCTGGTTTATCAAATAACATATGTCCCTTGTATCTTGGTTTTTTTACATTTATAGTAACATCTTTTTTACAAGTAATTTCATTATATCTATTTTTTTGAATTACTGTAATATTATGTACTCCTTCATCTAATGAACTTATGTCTATGTTTTCTTCAAAACCTGATTTAGAAGTCATTTTCATTGCTTCTTCCCAGCCTTTAAAAGTATTATTATTTACATCAGGTCTTTGGTATCTTGCTATTTTTTCTAAAATTTTTCTTCCATCTATTTGTACTTCTAAATAAGCTGTATCATCAGTTGAAATTGCCCATCCTTTTAAGTTTAACATACTCTTTTTAGTTTCATCTTTATTTGGTGATGTAAATTCTTGCATAACCAATGGTGTATCTACTAAAATAACACCTTTATAAAGTTTTCTAAATGGAAGTTTTGTAGGACCTGGCGCTGGTGAGTCTTTTTTTACTAAGACTATTTGTATTGCTTCTAGCCTAAATCCATATCCAACTGTTCCAGCTTCTTCTCCATTTTTTGCCCAATCTAGCCATCCAATATTTTGACTATGTACTCTATAATAAATATCATATTTTTCTGCCAAAATATCTGTTAATCTTATTTTTATTGCTTCTAATCTTAAGCTTTCTCCTAAAGAGCCTGCAATCTGATCATTTTTCTTAAATTCTTGCCAGCCTCTATTTTGTACATGTGCACTATATTCTATGTTTCCTACTTCATTTTGATTACTTAATTTAATTTTAATTCCTTCTAATCTTAAGCTTTGTCCATTTGTTCCAGAAGTTTGTCCATTTTGTACATATTGTAGCCATCCCTTATTTTGTACATGTGTAGAATATGTAACAGTTGGTTCTTTTACCTTGTATTTATTTTCTGTTTTTCCAGGAGCTGCATCTCCTTTTTTTACAAGTTTAACCTCTATTGCTTCTAATCTAAATTCATATCCTGCAGATCCTGATTCTTCTCCATTTTTAGCCCAATCCAGCCATCCAAAATTTTGAACATGTACTCTATAATAAATATCATATTCTTCTGCAATTTTTCCATTTAAATTAATTTTTATAGCTTCTAGTCTTAAACTTCGTCCATCTGTTCCTGACATCATTCCGTCATAAACTGGTTCTTGCCATCCTATGTTTTGTATATGTGTACTATATTGTACACTTCCTTCTATATTTTCTCCTCTAAGTTTTAATTTTATAGCTTCTACTCTTAAGCTTCTATTACTTGTACCAGACATCATGCCATTATATACTTTATCTTGCCATCCTATATTTTGTATATGAGTTTGATATTCAATTCTTAGCTCTTTAGGCTCGCTCTCTAAATCAATAAGTTCTTTATCTATATCAGTATTTTCATCTGTTATATCATTTGTAATATTATTTTCCAAAGTGTTTGTTACTGTATTAGATATAGAATTATCTATCTCATTTTCATTAACTGTATTTTCATCTATTACTACATTTTCTGTTTTTTCATTTGTTATATTGTTTGTCACATTTTCTACTAATTCATTTAAAATCTCATTTTGTGTATCATTAGTTATTACATCATTTATTATATTATTTTCAATTTCTACTTTTTCTGTAGAATTAGTTAATGTATTATCAGACTCTTCCTTCTTATTTAAAAGGTCATTACTTATTTCATTTGAAAAAGCTATTACAGCAGAGCTATATGGTAATAGCATAGTCACAATTAATAACAAAATTAATATTTTCTTTAATCTT
>JAAVXQ010000092.1 GCA_022790685.1 Clostridia bacterium | reverse complement strand
TAATATGATATTCTTCCAGAACCTAAACTTGAGGTTCCTCTTTCTTTAGATATATATATTGGACTAGTAATAGTTCCGACTATCTTCATTCTATTTGTAACTAAATATTCATTATCTCTATCTTCCTTAATTTCTATATAATCCCCTATTTTTAAATCTGTACTATCAATCAGTCTTTGTTCTACAACACATTCGCTATTAGTAGATGGCATATATCCCTCTACTATTTTTAGTTTATTTATGTTTTCTTCTATTTCATGAATTCTAACTACTGTTTCTATATTGTTTACAGTGATAAAAGCATCTGTCGAAAAAGATGGATAAACCTTTTCTATTCCTTCCACTTTCTCTAATGCCTTTACATCAGCTTCTGTTAGGCCTAAAGTAGATACTACTTGTATATCATAAAATAAAGCTTCATCAAAATATTTATCTACGGTTTTCTTCATATCAGGACTTGCGGCTCTTATTCCAGCAAAAAAGCCTACTCCTAGCAAAGCCATTAGTAGTATGGAAATAAATCTTTTATAAGTTTTAAATATTTGTTTTATAGTGTCTTTTAATAAAGCTTTTTTCATTTTTTCCCTTTCTTTATAGTTTCTATTTAAGTCATTATATCCAAAAAATAATTTAAAGTAAATATTAATTTATATACAAAAATAGAAGCAATATTGTTGCTTCTATTCTTATTTCTCTAAAATTATTGTTACAGGTCCATTATTTAAAAGTGAAACTTCCATATGTGCACCAAATACGCCTTTTTCAACCTCTAAGCCCTCATCTCTGCATTTTTGCATAAAATATTCATATAGTTCATTTGCATAATCGGGTTTAGCAGCATTTATAAAACTTGGTCTATTTCCAGAACTACAGTCAGCATAAAGAGTAAATTGAGATATTATTAAAAGTTTTCCACCAACATCCTTTACAGATAAATTCATTTTTTCATTTTCGTCTTCAAAAACTCTTAAATTACATAATTTTTTAGCTAAGTAGTCTGCTTCTTGTTTTGTATCTTCATGTGTTATTCCACATAAAACCATAAAACCTTTTTCTATTTGTCCGTGTAATTTTTTCATCTACTTCTACTTTAGCATTTGACACTCTTTGAACTACTAATCTCATTATTCGTTTGTTTCATCCTTTTGCTCTTCATCTGCATTTTTTACTTCTACTACTTCTGCTTGTTCTGCATTTGCTGGTTCTTCTGCTTTTACCTCAATATTTTTTACTTCTTCTGGTTGTTCTTTTCCACATTTTGAACAAAATTTAACATCTAATTCTAATTCAGCTCCACAGTTTATACACTTTTTAATGTTTTTTATTTTTAGAATTTCGATATTTAATTTTTCAATTTCATCTTGCATTGATTTAATTTCTTCACATTTTGCACTTACTTCTTCTTTAGATACATCTGTTCCACTTTTTAATTCTTCATAAACAATTTTTCCTATTTCTTTATAAACATCTTCTATTTTTGATTTTAAATCATTTATTTTTCCTTTTAATTTTAATTCTCCTGAGATTTTAGTTGTTTTATCTTTTGTAAATTTGTAAGTTTCTGAAGCTTTCTTACTTAACTTATCAAAAAATTCCATATTTGCTCTCTCCTTTTTATATCATTATATATATTATGTTTAATAATATCATTTTTATAACTTATTCTTCTTTTAAGCTTCTGGTCATTAAAGTATTTACTGCTTCTTTTGGATCTAATCCATTATATAGCACATCATACACACTTTCTACTATTGGCATTTCAACATTATATTTTTTAGAAAGTTTATATGCAACATCAATATTATCAACACTTTCAATAGTCATTCCAATTTCTTTTCTCGCTTCTTCTATAGAAAATCCTTTTCCTATCATTTCTCCTGCTCTTCTATTTCTACTATGCATACTTCCACAAGTTACTATTAAATCTCCAAGACCTGTTAAACCATAAAAAGTTTTTACTTCTCCTCCCATAATAGTTCCAAGTCTAGTTATTTCCACTAACCCTCTTGTTGCAAGAGCTGCAAAAGTGTTATCTCCTAGATTTAATCCTACTGAAATTCCTGCACAGAATGCTATTATGTTTTTTAAGGCTCCTCCTAATTCAACACCTTTAACATCTTTTGATGTATATATTCTTAAAGTATTACTTTTAAAAGTTTCTGATATTACTTCTTTTACATATTCATCTTCTGAAGCTATTACTAATGCTGTTGGTATATTTATTGAAACTTCTTCTGCATGACTTGGACCTGATAAAATTCCATATTTAACCTCTGGAAGTTCCTCTTTTATAACTTCATCTAATGTAAGATTAGTTTCTGCTTCAAATCCTTTTGAACACATAATTATCATTTGATTTTTCTTCACAAATTCTTTATAACCTTTTATTGTATTTCTTACAAACTTAGATGGAGTTACATGTAGTATTATTTCTGAACCTTTTAAAGCTTCTTCATAGCTATTTGTACATAATATATTTTCTGGAAGAGTTATTTTAGGTAAAAATACACATTTTTTTTCATTATTAATTTGATTTTTTTCTTCTTCGCTAAAAGACCAAATTTTTATGCTATGTCCTTGCCCTGCTAAATATACTCCTAAGGCAACTCCCCAACTTCCACTACCAATAATTGTAATTTTTTTCATTTGTCACACTCCTTATTTTTTATTTATTTATATTTATGCTTGTTTATTTAAATTTAGGATTTTTTAAAATTTATTCTACTTTCATTACCTTCCATTATTCTTTTAATGTTTGTTCTATGATTAAATATTACAAGTGTTGCAAGTAATATTCCAAATATAATATAATTTCCTTCTACTAAAAAATGATCTGGTAAAAATATTGTAAGTACTGCAAATAATATCGCCGCTGAAATTGATCCTAGAGATACCATTCTTGTAAGAGCAATTAAAACTAATGCGAATACTAAACAAATTAATCCTATTTGCCAATTAACTAAAATTATTATACCTAAACTTGTAGCTACACCTTTACCTCCTCTAAATTCAAAAAATATCGGATATGTGTGACCAACTACAACACATAATGCAGCAATTTGTACTAATATCGCTGGGTTTGTACTATCTTCTGCAATCATATTTATAATTATTGCTATAAGTATTGCTACTATTCCTTTCAAAATATCACAACCTAATGTAATTAAAGCAGCTTTTTTTCCAACTGAACGAAGCATGTTAGTGCTTCCTGCATTTCCACTACCTTTTTCTCTTATATCAAATCCTGCTATTTTTCTACTTATTATTACTGAAAAGTTTATACTTCCTATTGCATATGCTATTATTGCTATAACTATATATGCTGCCATTAAAATTACCTCCTACTTTTTTAATTTTTATCTCCTTTTTCTCTTACTATTATTCTTACTGGTGTTCCTTCCAATCCAAAATTATTTCTAAAGCAATTTACTAAATATCTTTCATAAGAAAAATGGAATAATTCTTTATTATTTACAAATATAACAAATGTTGGTGGTTTTGTCCCTGCTTGTGTTCCATATAATACTTTCAGCCTTCTTCCTTTATCTGATGGCGGTTGTACTACAGAAATAGCTTCATTTATTACTTCATTTATTACAGAAGTAGATACTCTTAAAGAATTTTGACTATTAACATTATTTATCATCTCAAATAATTTATTTACTCTTTGTCCTGTTTTGGCTGAAATAAATACCACTGGTGCATATCCTGCATAACTTAATTTTTCTTTTACTTCTTTTTTGTATTTTTCTAAAGTTCCAGTATCTTTTTCTACTTCATCCCATTTATTTACAACTATTATTATTCCTTTTCCAGCTTCATGTGCTTCTCCAAGAATTTTTGCATCTTGATCTGTAACACCTTCTAAAGCATCTATTAAAACTAAACATACATCTGCTCTTTCAATTGCTAAAAGTGTTCTCATTACACTGAATTTTTCTATAGATTCATTTACTTTTGCTTTTTTTCTAACACCTGCGGTATCTATAAAAGTATATTTTCCATATTCATTTTCAAAATCAGAGTCTATTGCATCTCTAGTAGTTCCTGCAACATCACTTACTATGCTTCTATCTTCTCCTAAAATTTTATTTATTAGTGAAGATTTTCCTACATTGGGTTTTCCTATAATTGCTACTTTTATTCTTTCATTTTCATCTTCATCTTCTTTTTTGGATGGAAGTTTATTATATATTTCATCCAACAAATCACCTATTCCTATTGCATTTGCAGCCGATATTGGATGTGGTTCTCCAAGTCCTAAATTATAAAATTCATAAAGTTCTGCTGGTGGCTCTCCATAATTATCAGATTTATTACAAGCTAAAATAATTGGTTTGTTTGACTTTTTTAGCATTATTGCAATTTCCTCATCACTTGATGTAACACCTTGTCTTACATCTGTTATAAATAAAATAACATCAGCAACATTTATCGCAATATTTGCTTGTTCTCTCATCTGAGAAACTATTATGTCGTCATTTTCTTTTTCAATTCCGCCTGTATCTATTAAAGTAAATTCTCTATCTCTCCAAGAAGTATTTGCATATATTCTATCTCTTGTAACTCCTGGTGTATCTTCTACAATAGATATTCTCTGTCCAACAACATAATTAAAAAATCTTGATTTACCAACATTTGGTTTTCCTATAATTGCTACTATTGGTTTAGACATGAGTTTTCCTTTCTATTTTTTATTTATAAATGTTCTTATAGTATATATCATTTTTCTTTATTTTTCAAGTTTCTTAAGGTATTCTTAATTTTCCTTTTTCCAAATATATACTCCAAAAACTATTAAAGAAATAAATGAAATAAGATTTGACATATTCATTATTTTTGTTCCACTATATCTTACCTCTAATTCTACTTCTATATCTTTATCTAATTTTAACCCTAAAAAACCATTTTCTGTTTCAAAAGTATCTCTGTTTATAGTTCCATCAAGTCTTATTTCATATCCTGGATAATATATATATGGAAGTTCAAATATCGTCCCATCTTCTAATATAGTTAACTTTGCTTCTAATTTATTTCCTTCTTTTTTCTCCTTCTCAATTACTGCTTTTCCTTGAAGTGTATAAATATTTTTATCTCTTGTAGCAATATAAAATCTATTTTCATATGCTTTTTTAGGTAAATACTCTGCTTTTGCTGTTCCGTGCAACAACTTCATATTCTTTACCTGACATTTCACCTAATTTCCAATCTTCAATATTTGATATTTTATCTTCTAAATATGGAATATGAGAATATAAGCTAATTACATACAATAAAGAAATTGCTATTATTATAATAGTATCTAACTTTCTATAATTTTTAATAACCTGCTCCATATTTATGCTACAAATAATAGCAAAGAAGAACCCCACCATTTGTAACATCCTCCATGGAAACTGTATCATATAAAAAGCTTTAGGAAGTATTCTCCAAGGAAAATATTTTGTAGTCATCCATAAACAAATAAATCCAGAAATCAAAAAGAATATATATTCTAATTTAATTTCTTTTAATTTCTTATATGCCATAATAGAAAATACTAGCATTATTATTATATGTGGTCCTAGTTCAAAAACTACTCTATCTTCTGTTGGTGCTGCAAACAATTTATTTATACTAAGAGCTTGACTTTCTATAAGTTCTATATCTGACATCATTCCAGCTTCATATACAATGTAATCTGTGCTTTGCTTTGTTTCTATAAGTGGCACCCAAAAAAATGATGTTAAGCACAAAATAAAAATTAAATTTATAGCTAAACTTTTTATAATATACTTATTTTTAAGTTGATTTATATTTATCAAAACATAAATAATAGCAAAAAATGCAACTATCATAGTTGATAAATTATGTGTTAAAATAAGTCCGAACTGCTCCTAATGTCAAATAATAATTTTTTTCTTTATTATTGAAGATATTATATAACCCCCAAAAAACTAATGGAATAAAAACAAATGAAGCAAATTCACCGAATAGCATTTCTTATATATAAATCTGTTAAGTGATATGGAAAGGTCATATATAAACTTCCTGATAGTAATCCTGTTTTTTTATTTTCGCTAAGTTTATACACGAATATGTACATAAATATTCCTGATAATATAAGTAAAATAAAGCAAAAAAGCTTATATGCATTTACCCAAGATTTAGTAAATATTTGCATAATTATAATTCCAAATGCTGTAAATGGTCCATAAAACAAATCCCATGAATATCCATATCCATTTGTAAACGAAGATATGATTTTGGGTAAAACTCCTTCTTTTATAGTTTCATATGTACCAAAAGCTCTTGCAATATGCTGTATTCCATCATCTGCATATACATCCAGTTTTTGACTAAACATTGGAATCGCAAGTATGATAGCTATAATTATAAGTATTATATAATCAGTATTTACTTTATCTAGAATATATCTTAACTTTTTTTTCACTTTTTACCTCTTTTAATATTCTAGTTGTCCATTTAGAAATTCATCATTTTCTATCCAATCTTCTACTAGAAATTCTATATATTCTTTTTTATTTACTCTTACTATAACTTTTTCTATTCCTGCATTTATAATTAGTTTTCTACACATCAAGCATGGTGCTGCTCCTTTTTCATAGTCATTTTCTTCTTCATTTTCTTTATATCTATATCCTACTAAATATAAAGTTCCACCAATCATTTCTTCTCTTGATGCTGATATAATTGTATTTTGTTCACTATGTACACTTCTACATGCATCATATCCACCATGTCTTTGGTCTGGTAATAATTTCTTTTTTGTACAATATCCTAAATCACAACAATTTACTCTTCCTCTAGGTGCTCCTGAATATCCTGTAGATATTATTTGGTCATGATTTACTATTACAGAACCATATTTTTTTCTTAAACAAGTTGATCTTGAAGCCACTGCTTCTGCTATATCTAAATAATAATTTACTTTATCTACTCTCTCGTTCATCATTTTCTCCTTTTTTCGAATTATATCATTTTACTTCTTTATTAGCAATATTTATATTATATTTTCAATTGGTTTATATTTT
>JAAVXQ010000091.1 GCA_022790685.1 Clostridia bacterium | reverse complement strand
TTTATAAGAAAAAATAAACTAGTACGTGAAAGCAATGTAGCAGTAGAAATGTATTCAAGTTTATTATCTACATGTATAAAAATATGTTTTGGATTATGTTATGGAATATCTATTATTTATGGTTCAAAATTAGTTTTAAAGGGAGATATTACTATAGGAGATTTTACAGCTTTTAATGGATATATAGGATTATTTGTAGGACCAGTAGAGTGGTTACCTGGACTAATTTCTAGATATAAAAGAGCAACGATTTCTTACGGAAGATTAGATAACTTTTTTAAATTAGAAAAAGAAAAAATACTTCCTAAAGATATAAAAGAAGAACAATTGATTTCAGGAGATATAGTAATAAGAGATTTAAGCTTTAATTATCCAGCCAATATAGAAGTAGCTTTGAAAAATATAAATTTGGAGATAAAAGAAGGAAAGACACTTGGAATTATGGGAACTATAGGAAGTGGAAAAACGACACTTGCAAATTTGATAGCTGGATTATATCAAGTGCCTGATGGAAAAATTACAATAAATGGAGAGGATATTAATAAAATTCCAATAACTTCTTTAAGAAAAAGTATATGTTATATTATGCAAGATAATTTTTTATTTTCTTCAAGCTTAAAAGATAACATTAGTATATTTAAAGAGGGATACTCTGATACTGAAATTGAAGAAAGCACAAAATCTGCACAAATATATAATGAAATATCTGAAATGAAAAATGGAATTTATACAATAATAGGAGAAAGAGGGGTAGATTTATCAGGAGGACAGAAACAAAGAGTGGTACTTTCAAGAGCCTTTCTTTTAAGAAGTAATATTGTTATACTAGATGATACTTTTTGTGCATTAGATAATAAAACAGAAGAAACGGTTTTAAAAAATGTTAGAGAGTTATGCAAAGGAAAAACCTGTATAATAATTTCTAATAGGATTTCAGATATAAAAGATGCAGATAATATAATAGTTTTAGATGATGGAAGAATTATAGAAAGAGGAAATCATGAAGAATTATTAAGTTATAATGGATTATATAATAAATTTTATAATCAGCAGTCTTCTAAAGATATTTCTTATTTAGGAGGTGAAGCCTAAATGAAAAATAAAACAATAACTAGAGCAAAAGATATGATAAAACCATATTTAAAATCTATTATTATAGTAAGTTTATTGTCTTTATTTGTGAGTGCATGTGAAATAATAAAGCCATATTTAATAAAAGTTGTTATAGATAATTATTTAGGAAAGGGAATTTTTGAAACAGCTTTTTTTAATATTACTAAGATAGGAATAATATATATAGGGTTTGTTTTAGCAGGAAATATAATTAATTTTATTGCAACAACAGCAACTAATATAATAGGTGAGAATGTTATATTTGATATGAGAAATAAACTTTTTAGGTATACACAATATGCAAATATTCCATTTCATGATAAAACATCAGCAGGAAAATTATTTGTAAGAATTATAAATGATGTAGAGGATATATCTACACTTTTTAAAGATGTAATATCAACAATTATTAGAGATGTAATACTTATATTAATTATTATGGGAATAATGATAGTATTTAGTTATAAACTAAGTTTTATGTCTTTTATAGTGATACCATTTATTATAATTTTTACTGTAGTACTAACTAATATATTAAAGAAGATTTATGATAAAGCAAAAAAAATAAGAACAAATTTAAACACTTTTTTAGCAGAATCAATTTATGGTGCAAAAGTTATAAAGATTTTCAATATTCAAAAAGAAAAGAAGATAGAATGTGAAACCTATACAAAGCAATTTAGAGATGAAAGAGCTAAAGAAGGTGTTATACAAGCAATTCTTCCAGGAATTATGACTATATTAGAAAACATAGGAATTGCTATAATATTAATAACTTGTACTAATCACTTATTTGGAATTAATATAGAAGTTGGACTAATATATATTTTTATAACATATATTAGACAACTATTTGAACCAATAACAAGAATTGTTGAAAATATTGAAATTGTAGAAGAAGCATCGGTTTCAATAAATAAAATATATGATATATTAGATAGAAAAGAATATCTAGAAAATCTAGAAATTGGAAAAGAACTAAAAGAAGTTAAGGGAAAAATTGAATTTAAAAATGTATGGTTTTCATATGATGAAAAAAATTGGGTACTTAAAAATGTGAGTTTTACGATTAACCCAGGAGAAAGTATTGCATTAGTAGGAAAGACTGGATCTGGGAAAACAACAATTACGAATTTGATTAATAGATTTTATGATATACAAAAAGGTGAAATATTAATAGATGGTATAAATATAAAAGATATTAATATAAGAGACTTAAGAAGTCATATAGGAGTTATTCTTCAAGATCCATTTATTTTTGCTGAAAGTATAAGAGATAATATAAAACTTAATAAAAGTATTATGGAGGAAGATATAGAAAATGCTATAGAATTATCTTCTGCTAATGAGTTTATAAATAGCTTACCAAATGGAATAGAAGAAGTAGCAAAAGAAAGAGGAAACTCATATTCAGCAGGTGAAAAGCAGTTATTAGCATTTGCCAGAATTTTTGCGCATAATCCAGATATATTCGTTTTAGATGAAGCTACAGCAAATATTGATACATATACAGAAAGTTTAATACAAAAATCAATAGATATATTATCAAAAGAAAAAACAGCAATATTTATTGCTCATAGATTATCAACCATAGTAAATGTAGATAAAATAATAGTTCTTTCAAATGGAGAGATTGTAGAAGAAGGAAATCATAATGAATTAGTACAAACAGGAGGATATTATTCAAAATTATATAATGCATATTATGAAAGTCTAGGATAAAATAAAGTTGCATTTAATCTGGAAAATATTAGCCAATTTCAGTCTAGTTGTAAATCTTGTATTTTTTACATAAAGATAGTATAATAACAAGCAAGTAAAGTTTTAGAAAGGTAAAAATATGATAGTAAAAAATCCAAAATTTGAAATATCAGCAGTTAGTGAAAAACAATATCCAAAAGGAAAGCTTCCAGAAATTGTGTTAGTTGGAAAATCTAATGTAGGAAAATCTTCATTTGTAAATACAATGTTAAATAGAAAAAGTCTAGCCAGAACAAGTAATACACCTGGAAAAACAAGGCAAATAAATTTTTATAATATAGATGAAAAATTTTATTTTGTAGATTTACCAGGGTATGGTTTTAGCAAAATGTCAAAACAAGAAAAAGTAATTTCAGGAAAATATATTGAGGAATATTTAAATAAAAGAGAAAATATAAGTTTAATAATACTTGTATTAGATATAAGACATAATCCAACTGAAGATGATTTTCTTATGTTTGACTATATATTAAAAACAAATTTACCTTTTATAGTACTTACTAATAAAGCAGATAAAATAGCAGTAACAAAAGTAGATACTGAAGTAGAAAGAATAAAAAAATCACTTGGAATATCATATAGTACAATTTTACCTTTTTCAGCAGAAAGAAAAATATATATAGATGAAGTTTGGAATGAAGTAGAAAAGTATTTAAAACTTTAAGAATAATTAATTAAGCTTATGTATAAAATATTAATAAAAATAAAGGAGAAAATATTTTATGCATAAAGAAGAATTTGTAAAGGAAACTAATATTCCCGAATTAAAGGAAGAACAAACTGATATAGAATTATTATCTAACATAGAAAAAGCAAAAAGTAATCTTCAAGCTCTTTATAATAATATAAAATATATAGATAATGACTTAGTGGATTATTATGCATATGAAGTAAAAGCAGAACAAGCAAAATATGGATATCTTTTAAAACAAGCTAAAAAAAGAGACTTAAGATATTAATTTAAAATACAGAAATATATAGATAATATAAAATAAAAGAAGGAAAAAATATATGGACAAAAATTTTGAATTAAGCCTTGTACTTGGTAGATTTAATCATATACACTTAGGTCATAAATATATAATAGATATATCAAAAAAAATAAGTGAAAAAACTTTAATATTAATAGGATCTTCACAAGAAAGTGGAACTTTAAGAAATCCGTTTTTAGTAGATACAAGAAAAAAACTTATAGAAAGTATATACCCAAAGGATAATAGTATTCAAATTGCTTTTTTGGAAGATATGACTAATGAATATGATGTAAATTATGAGTGGGGAAGATATATATTAGAGCATGTAAAAAATATAACAGGAAAAAAACCAAATATTATGATTCATGGGAATGATGAGTCAAGAAAAGGTTGGTTTGATGAGAAGGAAATAGAAGATGTATCTGAAATGATTATAACTAGAAAAGACGTTGAAATATCTGCAACTAAGCTAAGAGGATATATTTTAATAGGAGATAAAAGAAATTGGTGTACATATGTACCAGATGAAATTCATGAAAAGTTTGAAGACTTAAGAGAAGAACTTTTAAACATTCCTATTTATAAAAAAATTTATGATAATATATCATCAAATTTAACTTTAGATAATTTTTATGGAGTGTATAATAGATTAGAACAAGAAGATAAAACAAGAAAAAAAGATACTAAAAAATAGCAAATAAAATAAATATTAATACAAAGAACCCATATGCTAAAAGCATATGGGTTTTTATAAATTTTATCAAATTAAGGTCTATTCAACTGTAACTGACTTAGCTAAGTTTCTAGGCTTATCAACATCTAATCCTTTTTCTTTAGAAATATAGTATGCGAATAATTGCATTGGTATAACTGACAAAATAGGAGAGATTAAAGGATTAATATTTGGTATACTTATTAATTCATCAAAGTTGCTGTTTTCTAAATTTTGATTAGTTATAACGAAAGTTTTTGCACCTCTAGTAATAACTTCTTCAATATTACTTGCAATTTTTGGAGCTGTTACTGGATTTGTAATTATAGATATAACAGTTACTCCATTTTCTATTAAAGCAATAGGTCCATGTTTTAATTCTCCAGCACTATAGGCCTCAGAATGAATATATGAGATTTCTTTTAATTTAAGAGAACCTTCAAGAGCTACAGCATAATCAGTGCCACGTCCAAGAAAGAAAATATCTTTTTCTTTATATACATTTTTTGCAAAAGTTTTTATTTTATCTGTATTTTTTAATACAGCTTCTAATTTAGCAGGAAGGTCTAAAATTTCTTGTTTTATACTGTTAATTTCTTCTGAAGAACATATATTTAATATTTCTGAAAAATATATTGCCATAATATCTAATAAAATTATTTGTGAAGTATATGCTTTTGTAGATGCAACAGCAATTTCAGGTCCAGCATGAGTATATAAACTATAATCAGCTTCTCTAGTAATAGAACTTCCAATTACGTTTGATATTGCAATTGTTTTGCTTCCATGAGTCTTAGCTAGTTTTAATGCAGCAATAGTATCAGCAGTTTCACCAGATTGACTTATAAAAATACATAAAGTTTTATCATCTAGTAAAGGATCTCTATATCTAAATTCTGATGCTACGTCAACTTCTACTGGAATTTTGCATAATTTTTCAAAAATAGGTTTACTAGCAAGACCTGCATGCATAGCAGTACCACAAGCTACAAGAAATATCTTATTCACAGAAGAAAGATATTCTTTTGTAATCAAAAGATCATCTATAACACAATTAGAATTTTTTTGAATTCTAGATCCAATAGTTTCTCTAATAGATTTTGGCTGTTCATATATTTCTTTTAACATAAAGTCCTCAAAACCATCTTTTTCAGCTGCTGTAGCATCCCAAGTTATACTTTTAACTTGTTTTTCTATAGGAGATAACTCTGAATTATAAAATTTTATATCGTTTTCAGAAAGCACAGCATATTCAAAATCATTTAAAAGATAAAAATCTTTTGTAAAAGATAAAATTGCTGGAATATCTGAACTAATATAATTTTCGTTTTCTCCTTTACCTATAACTAAAGGACTATCTTTTCTAACAACAATTATATTATTAGGTAAGATAGAAGAGATTACTTCTATTGCAAAACTTCCTTTTAATGCATCACATGTTTTCTTTATTGCACGTAATAATTTTAAAGCGTCATTTTGCTTATCTTGTTTTAAATTATAGCTTATTAAATTAGGAATAACTTCAGTATCAGTTTCTGAAAGAAATTTATATCCATTTTTTATAAGGAAATCTTTTATTTCAGAATAATTTTCGATAATTCCATTATGAACTACTGATATTTTATTTTCATTATCTAAATGAGGATGAGAGTTTGTGCTAGAAGGTTTTCCGTGTGTTGCCCATCTGGTATGACCTATACCAATTTTTCCACTTAAGTCATTTATTCCAGGAACGTCCATTAAATTTTTAATTCTACCTTTATTTTTAAAAGTAGAAATTGAAGTTCCTTCAATAACAGATATACCTGCTGAGTCATATCCTCTGTATTCAAGCCTTAAAAGGCCGTTAATTAATATTGGTTTTGCTTTTTTGCTTCCAATATATCCTACTATTCCACACATATATATTAAATCACCTTTCTTAAAATTAAAATAGGTGTAAGCTAAATTACTTGTATTTTTTTTGTTATAATATTACTATTATTTTTTTAAAATACATATGGTAGTAATTTTATGTACCACTAGAGCATCCGCCGAATATTTCGATAACTCTAGACCTCGTCAACTATGTATAGTCCAGGCGCTTAAATTTTTATTTTCCTCCTTTAAAAAATATTTGCTTACTACTATTTTTTATATAAGTTATATAAGAAATATAAGCTTATTTTCTATATAATATGCAAAAAATATAAAAGTGTCAAATTAATTTTTTAAAAAATGAAGGGTAGTTTATTAATTTAATTAGCTTTATAAAAAGGTATAAAGATTAATAGTAAGCTTAAAACTGGACAAATATTCATAAAAATAGTATAATGGTTATAAGCGTTTACATAAAATAAACTCTGACATAAAATACGATTCAGGAGGAAAGAGAGATGGGAGTTAATTTTGTAATACCACCTAAATTCGATGAGAAGAAAATCTGTATAGGAGAAATGTGCAAAATCTGCAAAGGCGAAGAGTGTTGTGCTAGATGTGGGTGTTGCTATTCTCCTGAGGACTTTCATGTTTTTACCTATCCGTGTTCACGGGAAGATAGAGTTAAATACTTGAAAGCCTTTTTAAAAAGAGGATATACTTCTATTGAACTTAAGTGGATGCTCGACAGACAGGATGCGGCTTTCGACACTATGCACTACTACAGTGACATAAGAAAAATGAAGGTGGTGAAAGAAAAATTATTAAGAGGAGACGGAATTTTATATCTTCGCACAAGGAATATCGGAAAAGGTATTGTAGATGTGGTACATCCAGATGCTATCCGGGACACAGGCTGCAGATTACAAGGGCCCAATGGTTGCAAATTGACCTACAGAAAACGGCCAAAAGGCGGAAGAATGGTGGTGCCAAAGATACATATACTGGATACCTGCACTTGTCTTTATAGCGAATTCCAAGCGGCTATGGACTGGTTTCCGTATCAAGATATTTTATTTGAGGTATATGAGTATTTTTACAAGCTGGAAATTTCTGATTAACTCCTAAAGGAGAAAAGAGCCCACATTTGATAAAACAAGTGTGGGCTCTTTTGGCTTTGTAATTTATATATATAGTAACTTTATATATTATTAATATTTAAATTGTAAGATAAAAAATACTAAAATACAAAAAACTACTTTCTATTTATCTTGTAAAAAAACTTGATAAATGCTATAATACAAACATAATTTACTTAAAAAGGAGTAAAAATGGAAAATTTAAAAGTATTGTTTGAAGAAGAAAAAATTCAAAAAAGAATTAAAGAATTAGCAGAAAAAATAGATAGTGATTATAAAGGAAAAGAAGTAGTTATAATTTCAATATTAAAAGGTGCAGTATTTTTTACAGTAGATTTAGTAAAGAAAATGAAAACGCCAATAATTTTAGAAGTTATGCAGGTTTCAAGTTATAATGGAACAGAAAGTACAGGAAAAATATCAATAATTAAAGACTTAAGTTTTGATATTGAGGGAAAAGATGTTATTATTGTTGAAGATATTATTGATACAGGCTATACTTTAAAAGTTTTAAAAGAAAACTTACTTGCAAGGAATCCTAATTCTTTAAAAATAGCGGTACTTTTAGATAAAAAGGAAAGAAGAAAAGTTGAAGTTTTAGTAGATTATGTTGGATATGAAATTCCGAATAAATTTGTAGTAGGATATGGATTTGATGTAGATGAAAGAGGAAGAAATCTACCATATATTGGATATATAGAATAAAGCTATAAAAACATATAAGGTTAAATATGGAGAAAAATAATGTTTGATATAGAAGCTGAACTAAAAAAATTACCAGATAAACCTGGTGTTTATATAATGAAGGATAAATTAGATAATGTTATATATGTTGGGAAAGCTGTTGTATTAAAAAATAGAGTTAGACAATATTTTAGAAAAAATAATAAAACAGCTAGAATAGAAAAAATGGTTTCTTTAATAGATCACTTTGAGTATATTGTTGTTGGAAGTGAAGATGAAGCATTAATTTTAGAATGTAATTTAATAAAAAAATACAGACCAAGATTTAATGTTCTTTTAAAAGATGATAAAACATATCCATATATTAGAATAGATGTAAAGTCTGATTATCCTAATATATACATGACTAGAAGATTATTAAATGATGGTGCGAAATATTTTGGTCCATATGCAAGTTCTGGTAGTGCAAAAGAAATGATAAATTTTATAAAAGAAAAATTTCAAATAAGACAGTGCAAAAATTTTAAAAATAAAGACAGAGCATGCTTAAATTATCATATAAAAAAATGCTTAGCTCCATGCATGGGATATGTATCAAAAGAAGAATATAGAAAACAAATAGATCAAATTATAATGTTACTAGATGGAAAAATAGATCAAATAATTAGAAATTTAAAAAATGAAATGCAAGAATGTGCACTAAAACAAGAATATGAAAAAGCAGCAACAATAAGAGATAGAATTTTAGCAATAGAAAGAGTTTCTGAAAAGCAAAAAGTATCTAATATATCTGAAAACAATATAGATGTTATTGGATTATATAAAAATGAAGTAACTGTTTGTATAGAAATCTTTTTTGTAAGAGGAAGTAAGATGATAGGCAGAGAAAATTACTTTTTTGATGAACTAAAAGAGATGGAAGAATCGGAAATTGTGTCAGGCTTTATAAAACAATTTTATATGGAAAAAAAAGAATTTCCAAATAAAATAATGCTTAGATACGATTTAGAAGAAAAAGAAGTTTTAGAAAAATGGTTATCTGATAAAGCTGGAAGAAAAGTGGAACTTAAGAGTCCTCAAAAAGGTGAAAAATTAAGATTTGTAGAAATGGCTGAAATGAATAGCAAAATCACCTTAGAAAATAAGGTTCAAGATAAAACAGAAATATTAAAAGAACTAAAAGAAACTTTAGAATTAGAAAAAATTCCAATAAAAATAGAAAGTTTTGACATTTCAAATATTTCAGGAAATTTTATTGTAGCAGGTATGTGCGTAGCACAAAATGGAGTTATAAAAAGAAATTTATCAAGAAGATTTAAAATTAAAACTGTATTTGAACAAGATGATCCAAAATGTATGATGGAAGTGGTTTCAAGAAGAGTAAAACATTCAATAGAAAATCCAAAAGGTGGATTTGGAGAACTTCCAGACTTAATTTTAGCAGATGGTGGAATAACACAGATTAGAGCTATAAAAGAAGCCTTAAGAGAAAATGATATAGATATTCCAGTATTTGGTATGGTAAAGGACGATAAACATTCTACTAGAGCATTAATAGATAGTAATAGAAAAGAATTTAATATATCAGAAAGTTTATTCCATTTTATAACAAATTTGCAAGATGAGGTTCATAATACAGCTATTGAATATCATAGAAAAATAAGAGATAAAGAAATGACAAAATCAAAATTAGATTATATAGCTGGAATTGGAGAAAAAAAGAGAGTAGCATTAATTAAAAAGTTTGGTAGTATAAGTAAAATAAAAGAAGCCAAAATTGAAGAAATATGTGAAATAAGTGGAATAAATAAAACTTTAGCAGAGAAGATAAAAGAAGAACTAGATAAATAATATTATAATAATAGATAAATATTAAAAATATATGTCGATTTTGATAAAAGAAAATTAAGATGATAAAAAAACTTGAAGTTTCTGGCAAAATATAAAAAATAAAGTAGATGAAAACTATTCATATTAAACTTCTAAAACGAATATATATTAATATATTTTAAATAAAAAGGAGTTTTATTTATGAAAAAGTTATGGTTAAGTGTTTTAGTTTTATGTACAAGCATAAGTTTTGGAGTATTAATATATTTACTTTATAATTTTGTTATGGTTTTACAAACATTATAAAATATAAGGAGAAAAAAGTGGAAGTAGTAGTTGGAAAATTAGCTGGTTTTTGCAATCGGAGTTGCAAATGCAGTAAAAATAGCAGAAGATTTACTAAAAGAGGAAGAAATATATTGCTATGGAGAACTTGTTCATAATAAGCAAGTTGTAGAAAAACTTGAAGCAAAAGGTATGAAAACAGTTCAAGACCTAAAAGAAATTCCAAATGGAAAAACTGTTTTGTTTAGATCACATGGAGCAAAAAAGGAAGATTATGAAAAGGCTAAAGAAAGAAATCTAAAGATAGTAGATGCAACTTGTGGAAATGTTAAATTAATTCATAAAAAAATATTAGACAAGCCTAAGGAATATTTTACTATTATAATAGGAGTAAAAAACCATCCAGAGTCTACAGGAAGTGCTAGTTTTTCTGACAACAGTTTTATAGTTGAAACAGAAGATGATATATTAGATGCATATATGAAATATGAAAAATCAAATTGTACAAAAGTTTTTGTAGTAGCACAAACTACATTTTCTAGTTTGAAATTTGAGGATATTTTAGAAGAAATATATACAAATTTTGCTGAAACAGAAGTAGAATTTGAAAAAACTATTTGCTCTGCAACAGAAAATAGACAAGCTGAAATGATGAAAATATCAAAGGAATTTGAAACTATTATAATAATTGGTGGAGAAAACAGTAGTAACACAAAAAAACTTGCAGAAATAGCAAAGCAGAATTGTAAAAATGTTTATTTTATACAAGTTCCAGAACAATTAAATATTATTGATTTTTCTACTGTTAAAAAAGTTGGAGTAATGGCGGGAGCATCAACACCACAAGATATAATAGAAAATGTAAAAAATACATTATTAGAAATATAAAAAAGGAAGAAGATTTATGGAAATAGCAAGAAATTGGAAAGATTATGAAATATTAGATATGGCAGATGGAGAGAAACTAGAAAGATGGGAAAATATAATTTTAATTAGACCAGATCCACAAATAATTTGGAAAGAGAAATCATTTAAAGAAAAATGGAAGACAGCTTTTGCCAGATATAATAGGAGTAGTAGTGGTGGAGGTGCTTGGCAATATAATAAAAAAGTTCCAGAAAAATGGCAAGTAAAGTATAAAGAATTAACATTTAATATAAAACCAATGGGATTTAAGCATACAGGATTATTTCCAGAACAAGCAGTAAATTGGGATTGGATGATAGATAAAATACAAGCTTCTGGAAGAAAAAATGTTAAAGTTTTAAATCTTTTTGCATATACTGGAGGAGCAACAGTAGCTTGTAGTTATGCAGGTGCAGAAGTATGTCATGTAGACAGTTCAAAAGGAATGGTAACATGGGCAAAAGAAAATATTGCTTCTTCTGGATTATCAAATAGACCAGTAAGATTTATTATTGATGATGTTACAAAATTTGTTCGGAAGAGAAATAAGAAGAGGAAATAAATATGATGCAATAATAATGGATCCACCATCATATGGAAGAGGAAAAAATGGAGAGGTTTGGCAATTTGAGAATAATATATCAGATTTAGTAGAATTATGTTCTGAAGTTTTATCTGACAATCCTTTATTCTTCTTAATTAACTCTTATACAACAGGAATATCTTCAAAAGTGTTAGAAAATATTTTAAGCATAAAACTAAAAAGATATAAAGGAAAATTGTCATCAGGAGAAATAGGACTTCCAATGACAAATTCAGAACTAGTACTTCCATGTGGTATTTATGGAAGATGGGAAAATAAATAAAAGGAAAAATAAATGGAAAATTTAAAAGTACTATATGAAGATAATCATATAATTGTAGTAGAAAAGCCTGTAAATATTCCTTCTCAAGGAGATAAAACAGGAGATATGGACATGCTTACAATAATAAAAAAATATTTAAAAGAAAAATATAATAAACCAGGAGAAGTTTATTTAGGTTTAGTACATAGATTAGATAGGCCAACTGGTGGAGTTATGGTATTTGCAAAAACTTCAAAAGCAGCGGGAAGATTAAGTGAGCAAGTAAGAGATAAAAAAATGCATAAAAAATATTTATGCATAGTAGATGGAAAATTAGATAAAGAAAAAGATAAGCTAACAGATTTTTTATTAAAAAATGAAAAGACTAACACAAGTAAAGTTGTAAAAGAGGGAACAAAAAATAGTAAAGAAGCTGTTTTAGATTATGAAGTTATAAAATATAATGAAGAAATTAATTTATCAGTAGTAAAAGTGAACTTACATACAGGAAGACACCATCAAATTAGATTACAATTTTCTTCAAGAGGACATAGTTTATATGGTGATCAAAAATATGGAACTAGAGGAAGAGGAAAACAGCTTGCTCTTTGGGCATATTATTTAAGTTTTGAACATCCTACAAAAAAAGAATTAATGGAATTTGAAGATTATCCTGAAATTACAGGAAGTTGGAAAATATTGGAATGAAAAGTGGAGAAATTGTTTAACAATTTCTCCATTTTTTTAGATTAGAAAATATCACACAAACAATTTACATATTTATGTTTTTTGATATAATAAAATAGAGGTGAAAGCAAATGAATAACTCGAATAATATTATAATTGATGTAAATACTGTAGGAAAATACGATATAGGATATATTGGAAGTATAAAAATAATTTTAATAATAGCAACAGTAATATTTGTGCTAAAATTAATACATTTAATTTTAAAATCAAATCCGTCAAAAAGAAAAAAGATATTATTAGGAATAATAATATTTATTATTATATGGGGAACATTGTTTATAGTC
>JAAVXQ010000090.1 GCA_022790685.1 Clostridia bacterium | reverse complement strand
AAGTTTTCTATTTGCATTAGTTTGATTTGCTTTAAAATTTCTTAAGGTATCTCTTGCAAGACCAATTATTGTTTTTGGAGTATAACTTTCTGGTCTATTTTCTTTTGATGGTAAAGGAGACTTTATTGCTGTTTTTAATACATCCGAAATTGTTAAATCTGATGTATTCATTGCACCAGATCTTATTGGATCATTTTTATCATTACACATTTTATATACCAGCTCTTCTGATTCAGCCCAAAGTCTCAAAAAATTGTTCATTATTTGAGGATTTTCTTTAAATATTCCTGCATCAAAATGAATATGACCTCCACAAGTATAATCCGTATATGGTTCTCTTTTTGGATCTGCTGGACATTCTTTTATATATTCGCATACTTTTTCAACTTCTTGCCAAATCGATTTATTTTCGCTTTCTTTTAAAACAGGTGATACACATTCTGTTCCTTCATCTGTTAATGACGCATCCTTATCACAGTGCCATTTCATTTCCTTTACTTTTTTAGTTATTGCTTTATAATCTAAATTTTCAACTTCCAATTCTAATCCTATTTTCATATAATCTGGAAGTCCTAAATTTTGAGTTCCTTTTGTTAGTTTCATTTTCTATTTCCTCTTAAAAATATAATTATACATTTTTATTTTATCATTCTTTATATGTTTTTTTTCATTTGTAATCAAAAAAATATATATTTGTTAAATACAAATGGAGGAGACGATTAATATTTAATCGTCTCCTCCTTATTTTAATTTGGGGATTTTACTAATTTATTTTCTATAAATGTAATTTATACACTTATAATCACCTTAATATCCATCGCATCACTCTCCTTCTTTTGTTTATGAATTAATTTTATATTATAAATATTAAATTAAGCTTAAATTTATGTGGCTTTTTTGTGCCTAAATTATTAAGTTTTTATTAAGTATTTAATTAGTAAAAGCACTCGAAATGCTTATTTTATAGTATTATAACTTTTTTTATTTTATAAATTATACTATAATCTATTTTTATATTCTAAAAAAGTTTTCCTATAAAAATACAAAATAACAATAAAATTTTATAAGAAGATTTACCTTCCTTTTTTATCTTATAGTTTTTCAAAAAATATAAAAAAACAGTTACAAACTGTTTTTGAATATATTCTAACAATTTGTAACTGTCTTTACCTTTTATTTTAGTACAATTTCTTTATAAGCTCTATTTCTTTTTTATATCCTTCTAATTCATTTGGAGTTTCTAATATAAATGGTAGTTCTTTTATTCTATCATTTTTCACAATTTTCATTATAGAGTCTATTCCTATTGTTCCTTCACCTATTTTTTGATGTCTATCTTTATGGCTTCCTATTTCATTCATACTATCATTTAAATGTATTGCCTTTAAATTACTTAACCCTATTATTTCATCAAAATTGTCTAAAACTTTATCAATATTATTTTTTACATCATATCCAGCATCATTTACATGGCAAGTATCTAAGCAAACTCCTATTTTTTCTTTAAGTTTTACTCCATCCATAATTCGCTTTATTTCTTCAAAATTTCTTCCTATTTCACTACCTTTTCCAGCCATTGTTTCTAATAATACTGTTGTAGTTTGATTTTTCTTTAATACTTCATTCAAAATTCCTATTATATAATTTATTCCTATTTCTTCTCCTTGTCCTACATGGCTTCCTGGATGAAAATTATATAGGTTTCCTGGAACATATTCCATTCTTTTTAAATCGTCTTCTAATACTTCTTTAGCAAAATTTCTAATTCCTTCATCTTTTGCAGCAAGATTTAAGGTATATGGAGCATGTGCTACAATAACTTCTATTCCTATTTGTTTCGCTTTTTCATTATATTTTTTTATGTCTTCTATGTCTATATCTTTTGCCTTTCCACCTCTTGGATTTCTAGTAAAAAACTGAAATGTATTTGCACCTATTTCTTCACATTCTTTTGCCATTTTAAAAAAGCCTTTTGATGCTGATAAATGACATCCTATTTTTAACATTATCTTTCTCCTATTTCTTTTATATCTATATTTTAAGCTTCTTTATATACATTTATGATTTCTGCTAAATCATTTGCAAATTCTTTAATCATAACTATTTTTATACTTATTTCTTTTCCTTTGCAATAGTCATCTAATACTTCTTTTAATCTAATAAAAAATTCTAATTCTGGTTTTAATTTTTCTTTTTGCTTTTTAGCTCTATTTATAAGCATTTCTTTAATCATAACTATATCTTCATTACTTGCACAAGTAACTCTTTGGAACATTTGGTATGGGTCATAATGGTTTAGTATTGCTGTATCCATACATTCTGTAGTAAATTTATCATAAAATATTTCCATTTTCATAGGAATATTTTTAAATATTTCTTCAGCTTTTTCTCTGTGCATTTTTTCTTCTAGTTTATTGTTTAATTCATGAAAATATTGCAAAACTTCTTCCATTTCATCTCCAATATCAATTCCAATTCTCGATAATTCTTCGTCTATATTGTCACAAAACTCAGAGTTTTTTGCTGCTTTATCCATTCCTTTTATGAAAATCTCTTTTATTTCTTCTATATTATATTCAATAAGTCCTCTTCTTGAAAAATAACTGTAATATCCAAATAATTTTACAATTTCTATTAATTTAAGTTCACCTTTTTTAACGTTTTTTATTACCTCTTCAATAATATTTGGAAATTGATCATCAGAAATCTTCCAATACTCTTCTGTAAGTAGCCTTTTGTATCCTGGTAATTTTTCTGTATCTATGGTTTTTATAATCATTTCCATATCATTTTTAAAGGATTTCATATCAAAAATTCTAGTTCTTACATAAATTTCTATAAATTTAAAAAATCTATAATCTGATTTAAAATTAAAGTAATAATTATTATCAAATTCTTTTATATAAAATTGTCTGTTATCCATCAATACTCTTGAAGAAACTAGAATTGATTTATATTCTTCATTAGTATTAATATTTATGAATTTATCTTTTGTTATTTTTCCTGCTTTTATTTCAAAAGAAACAGCTATCGTGAATATAAGCATAGTTTGCAATACTCTTAAATTTGTATTAGGATAAAATTTATTTACATTTTCGTATACCTTTTTAAAGTCATTTAATGCATGTTTTAATATTCTTAAATTTCTTGTTCCAGATTTAATAAATGTATTAGTTATTAAATTAGTATTCTCTCTTAAAAATCTTATCAAATCTTCATTATTTTCATATCTCATCAAAATTCCATTAATTATATAATTAAATTTTGGAGCATATTCAAAAGTTTCGCCAATTAGCTTTTCTTTTATTCTTTCATAATCATTAGCTTTATCAAAAACATATTCTATCTTTTCACTAATTTTTTCAACCATTGGTTTATCTGCTTTAAGCAGGTTTCCTTCTTTATCTAAAAGATAAGTAGCAATAAAAGTTTTCATTTCTAAGTTAGAACTTTTAAGCTTTGTAGCAAGTTCTTTTTCATTACAAATAATAATAGTTTTAATATGATCATGTTCAACAAAATTGTTAATATATCCTAATATATCTATAACATCAACATTTGCTCTTTCTAAATCATCAAAACATAATACTTTATCATCTGTTGAGAAAAAATTTGTATAATCTATTTTATCACTATTTTGTGTTACACCAAAAAAATGTGCCATATCTAAACCAGTTTTAGCATATTCTGGTATAGCTGTCTTTTCATGTGATTCCATATATTTTTTCATATTTTTGTCCATAAGTTGAGTAGTTTCTATGAAAATCTTTTTGCTTATTTCTTCTAGATTTGAAATTCCATATAATGACATATAAATTGTAGTATATTTTTTCCCATTAAGTCTTAAAGACTCTATTTTGTTTCTAACTTTATTATTCCAAAAATGAGTTTTTCCGCTTCCCCATTCACCATTAATCATTATTGCATAATCTGTATAATCAGCTCTTACATAATCTAATATACTTTCAACTAATTCTTCCATTTTTTCTCCTTTATATTGTTTTAATTCTTAGCAATTATTAATACAATTATATTTTTTACATTTTGCTTTCTTAATATTCTTGTACATTCATTTATTGTACTACCTGTAGTATACACATCATCTAATAATATTACATTTTTTCCGACTTATATTATATTTAAAATTGAATTCAAAAGCTCCAAAAATATTATTTTTTCTATCAAGTTTAGTAAGTGAACTTTGCATTTTAGTATCTTTTACTTTTAATAATAAGTCTTGATTATATTTTATATTTAATTGTTTTGCCACTTTCTTGGCTATTAAATCTGTTTGATTATATCCTCTTGTCATAAGCTTTTTTCTACTTAGTGGAACTGAAATGATTATATCATATCTTTTTAAAATATCGCAAATACTTTTATTTTTTAAAATTTCGTTTGAAAAAAAATTATTTATATATGCTTTATCATTAAATTTGTAATCTATTATAAGTTTTCTAATAATATTTTTATATTCAAAAATATATAATAATCTATCATATTTTTTTGAAAAATATTTTTTATTTATAGAAGCTAGTCTAAAATTTAAATACTCTATAGTTTTATGGCAAGTTAATTTATTAGAATTTTTCAAAATAATTCTACTTTTCAAATATTTATAAACTTTTTTCTGGCACTTTTTACAAATCCAATTTTTATCTATTTTTCCACATACTATGCAGACTGGTGGAAATAAAAAATTGAGTACAATTTCTAACAAAAGTTTCTCCTTTACTTTTAAAAATTGCCCCCAATATTATTATCTTATTTACATATCCCAAAAGGGATGTTCATACAAGAGACTTTCTGATTTATGGCACTATTTCTCTTGAGGATACTTGCTCATCAAAATTAGCGTTTTGACTTTCGTCCGATATTTTGAGGAACAAGCATACCAATAACAGTATTACCAATATAATCAGCGTTGGTAGTTTTCTTTTAAAAATTTTCTTAACATAATTCATAGAGTTTATCCTCCCTTTCACATGTAAAGAAAATCTCTTGTATGAACTTTATTTGTCCTTGTTGAATGCAATTGAAAACTATAGGACAAATATCCTTTTCTTTTATTATTATACTCTCTCTAAGTTTCAATGTCAAAGAATAATTATATTTCTAAAAAAAGAGTCATAAAAATATATTTTATAACTCTTTTAGATTATAGTCTATTATTTTAGTATTCTACTCCATCTATAATTATTTTTCCTGCTCCCCATTTATTTTCTGGAATTTCAAGAGCATCATTTTTTCCATCTTTAAAATTCAAAGTTTGACTTGAAAAAGCATACTCTCCAATAGTTGTTACACTTTT
>JAAVXQ010000089.1 GCA_022790685.1 Clostridia bacterium | reverse complement strand
AGCAACAGATGCAGGATTTCTTTGAGGTAAACCGGAGTGAATTGCTGAAGAAATTTAGCGAACCGCAGTACAACAAGTATAAAATAAAGTACACACGCTTTTCTTTTAAGGCGGATTTGCGAATTTCTCCGAACCACAACATCACTGACTATCTGGCTATCGGCTTGGCATGTTTGGCTAAAGATTTAAAAACTGGCGCCAATAAAAAGGGAAAAAGGATTATCTACGTAAAACACAAAAAGTATCCTACTCCCAGTCAGGTACGTCAGTATGAAGCACTGTCACCTGACCCATATGGTGGGCGTCCACTTCCGCCAAATGCACTTATGGAACTTATTGATGAGTGTTATAAAATTCTCGATGAATACTTCCATGATAAAAGTTATATCAACTGTCTGGCTGGCATAATGGTTTACAGCACAGTCACCTGCGCTGTTATGGAGTATACAGATTCATTCTCCATGGACTTGGAGTTTGAGAATTTTAATGACACCGTATCTGCTCAGAAACGAGCCTTTGAAACACTCAGAAACCTCGTAATTTCCAACATTTTGGGAGGATTACATGAAGCTCTTTATGGTGATGATTAATTAGTTATTTTCTAATTCACCTATTTAATATCCCCCAGAATTAGACCTTCATTTGTTAATTTTCAAAAAGTCAAATCTTTTAAGTCTAAACTCTCCAAACAGCTCCCCTTTGGCACTTAGCCAGAGGGGAGCTTTCTTATATGATATAAAAAAACATATCTATAAATATTGTTGTTTATTTATAACTTTTATAGCCATCCACAACATTAGTTGTGAATGGCTATAAAAAGGTGATATAAATTTAAATCACTTAGTTTTGGAAATCATACGTCCATTACGAAGGCTTTTGCCTCGCAAAAAGCTTTAAACTTCTCTTTTAATTCTTTGCTCGAAAAAAGGTAAGCGAAACTTGATGAAAACATATCATAAATAGTGACATCTGATACTCTCCATCTTTGCTTTGACAAAATGTACTCAAAGGTTCTTGCACAGCGCCTGTTCGTAGCAAATCCATCATAATTTCCACGAAAAACCAAAAGCTTTCCTACGAAATCTTCTGGATGCTCTAAAACCTCTTTCATTTCAATCCTTGGAGATTTTTTGATCAGTTCATTTGCCTCTTCATCACTTAAGTTGATTAGTTCGTAAAACCGCATACTTTTCCCTCCATAATATAATCAAATTGATTGTTATCAATTTAATTATAAAAGAATAATTTCATTATGTAAAATATATATTTGTTTGCAAAATATAACTTTTAGTTATATTTTGCAATTATCTTTTAAAACCTTTATTAAATTTTTTAATTCTTTAAAATTATTATTAACATTATAATATATTCCATATTCTGCATTTGGAAGTGTAAAACCAACATCTAATACACTTAATTCGTTATTAGATAATTCTTTTTCTACATATTCTTTTGTTATAACAGTTATTATATCTCTAGCTTTTAATAGCTCAATCATAGCAGAATAATTTACATTATCAATATTAACAGTGTCTGTTTCAGTATATTCCAAGGCTTTTATTAAATTTTGATATGCACTCGAAAATTTCTTTAAAGTATAAATATTTATATTTCTTAAATCTTCTTTAGACAGTTTTTTGTTTAAATATTGTGAATTAGAATTTACAACAAATACATCCTGTAATTCTCCAATTTTTATAAATTCTATTTCTTTTGAATTATATATTTCATCAGTATATTTTTTTGAAAGAGCAATATCTATTTTTTTCTTTTCTAGCATAGAAAATATATTTGTAGCTGTTAATTTATCTATATTTACAATAGTATTTTTATTATTCTCATAAAATTTTAAAACAGCATTATCATAAATTCTACTTGGCATATTTACATGTATTCCTAAATTAATAATTCTATTTTTATAAAAAATCTCTTCGGCTTTTGAAAGAGTTTCAATTGAATCTTTAATTTGTAAATATAACTTTTTTCCATTATCATTTAATATCATTCCATATTTACTTCTATTAAATAATTTTAAGTTTAATTCGTTTTCTAAATTTTTAATATGTTTAGTTACAGCAGGTTGCGAAATATGTATAATTTCACTTGCCTTACTTAAATTTTCTTCATCTGCTACAATTTTAAATATTCTATATAGTTCTAAATTTATCATTTTACTACTCCTTTAATATACTACAATACTTCTCTTGTTCTTTGGACCAGTTTTGTATCAGTTTGAGCATTTTTATATAAAAAAAGCAACTTCAAATCTTCTCAAAAGTCGCTTTACTACTTGGCTGGGGTACTGTGATTCGAACACAGGAAATGTCGGAGTCAGAGTCCGATGCCTTACCGCTTGGCGATACCCCAATATTAAATTTACAAAAAGACATCCGCTATATTGCAGCTGTAATCTCAGGCACGCCTTCGAACAGCTGACAAAAGCTTGGCGATACCCCAATATTAAATTCACAAAAAGACATCCGCTATATTGCATATGTTTTCGATATATTTTCCTTTTGTATTATACATTTATTTTTAAATATTTACAAGTATTTTTTTCATAAAGCCTAGACTTTTATTTTAATTTAGTATATTATATATTGTAGATTTACTTTTGGAGGAAACTATGTATAAATTTTTAAAATTTTTTACAGTATTTATAATAATTTTTTCTTTTGTATTAACAGTATATTCAAATATTTCACTAGCTACTAATACTGCTGATGATTTACCCACAGAAGATTATTTATCTTCAGGAGTAAGCAGTGTTCAAAGAGTATCTTCAATCCCTGAGGCAAACTTAGGTTTAAATAATATATTAAATGTAATTTTAATAGCCATTGGAGTTTTGCTTATATTATTTGCAATTGCTATATTAATTAGATTAAAACATTAATTTTTTAAAAAATTTTATATTTATATAGAAAAAAATCCAAATAATCTTTGGATTTTTTTCTTATTAGTAATGAACTTTATTTCCAACTTTTCATGCTTTTTGTCTATATTATAAGCCTTCTTTTAAGCATTGGGCATTTTATAAAAATCTCTAATTACTAATCATTATTATAACTAGTCTCTTCCATTATTTTGTGTTGCATAATACCAAATTGCTGCAATTATTATAACAGCTGATACTGCTAAAATAATCCACATCCAAGTTGTAGTTGTCATACCACCTACTTCTGTATTTGGTAAGCCTGTGGTTGTTTCAGTTCTTACTGCATTATAATTATTTGTTCTATAACCATCTAATCTTGTAGTATTTACTACTGCATTACCTACATCTTTTGCACCATTATCAATATGGTTAACTCCATTTTCTACGTGATTTACTCCATTATTTATCATATCTTTTTCATTATTATCGTGTCCATCATTATCTCTGTTTCCTGAGAAAATATCATTTTTTACATTCTCAATACTTCTTCCTGCTTTGTCCATTGTTTCTGAAACTGTATTTCCTAAATTTATAGAGTTATCATCTGCTGCAAAACAACATATTCCGCAAAATAATGAAAAAATACACATAACTGCAAGTACTGTTATTGTTTTCTTTGCCATCATATCCTCCATTATTTTAAGTACCTTATATTTATAAAGTACTTTAAACATAAAAATTCATGAAAAAATTTTTTCATACTACTATTATGGTTTTTAAATAAAAAAATATTCTAGCAAATTTTGAGAAGAAAAACTAAATTATTTATTACTAATATTTATATTTCCAACTTCTATAGCTAATTCACGTGATACTATATTTTGTATTTTTGCAATTTCTTCATTTTCCAATTTTTGTGTTTTGACAATAACACTTGCATTATTATTATTTACTAATATCACAACTTCAGTAAAACCTTTATTTTTGATTAAATTTTCTGCGATCATAATTCCATTTTTAGTTTTTGTTATATTGGTTATTTCTTGACTGGCTATCATTTTTTGTTCTGCTGATACATCATTATTGCTAACCATTTTTTGATAAGTATCTATCATTTGCGAATACATATTTTCTCTTTCAATTCTTGTTTTTTCAAAATACTCATCTTTTTCAATATCTTCTCCTGAAGAGTTATTTTCATAATTTTCAAAATTCATACTACTTGAAATAGCATTAGTATTTTCTGAAATGTCTTTATTTTCTACAATTGCATTTGTACTAACAAGTTCTACATCACCCAGAGTTATATCATTCCCATCTCCTCTACTTGCTACTTCAACAGTTTTTTCATATTCATTTGGTAAACTAGAATAGTTTAAATATCCAACTCCTATTAAAAAAACTGCTGATATCAATAATAAGCTTTGTTTTATTTTTTCCTTTTTCATAAAAATCATTCCCCCATTTCAAAAACTTGTATTTTATGTGTAGCAGCTCCAGTAACAGCTTCTACAGCAGATATTATATTACTTTTTACTACTGCATTTTTGGCTCCTTTAGCTATAATTATTGCTCCTTCAATTTTTGGCATCACTGTTTTTTCTGTTATTACTAAAGATGAGGCATCTGTTATAACATCTTTTTTTGAATCAGTTGTTTCTGTAGTTCTTACTCCTCCACTACCATCTTTTTCTTCTGTTTTACTCTTGTTTTCACTTTCATTATATATTGGTATAATACTGCTACTTTCAGAATATGTAATTAAAACTGATACATCACTTACTCCTTCTATTTTTTTTAAAATAATCTCTAACTTTTTTTCTAAACTTCTTTCTTCTGTTTTTTCATTACTTGCAAGTTCTACTCCTATTTCATTTGAAAAATCTCTTTTTTCATTTTCATTTCCTTTTAAAATTTTATTTATTACAATTAATGTTATAAATAATAATATTAAAATAAAAATCAAATTCTCTATTTTTTTATTTTTAAAAATTTCTTTTATTTTTTCCATCTTTCCTCCTAAAAATAAAAAGAATTTTAATTTATTACTATATTTTTTTCTTCAATTTCATACATACTTAATATTTTATTTTTTATAATATTTTTATCTTTTTCTTCTAATTCATTCTTATTTTTTACTTCATTTTGAATATTAACTTTTATTTCGTTTATACTAATATTATTAGTGATACTGTTACTTTTTTTATTTGCTACTATTAATATTTTTTCTATATTCTCAAAATTCATATCTGTTTTTAAGTCTAAAGTACAAACTTCAAAGCCTAAAACTTCTATTTCATATTTAATATCTCTTTTTATAGCATCTATATATATTTTTCTAATTTCATCTTTGTTATTTTCTGCTGAAACTTGTCTTGTATCTTCCATTTTTAATACTTCTTTTAAATCTATATTTTTTATATTTATATTAGTAAATATTGGATTTAATATTGTAAAAATAATATATATACCTATTATTACTTGTACATATTTTTTATTTTTTCCTTCTGGTAATATCATTTCTATAATAACTGAAATAATCAGAACAACAACAATATTTTCACACCATGTTTTTAAAAAATTAATCATATCTTCACCTATACATTAAAGCTGTATTTGTTATTTTCATTACTAACGTTATTCCTATAATAAACATTACAGAAACTGAAAGTAATATGGCAATTAAAATTTTATAACTATCAGATATTTGAGTAATAAGTTTTACAATTTTTTCATCTCCAACAATTTCACAAATAGCAGATGTAAGATAAAATGAAATAAAAACTACAATTAATTTAATAAGTGGTAATAATACAATTCCTGCTATAATTAAAATTCCTATTATTCCAACAGAATTTTTGAGTACATTTGAACAACCAATAACTGAATCTACAGTATCTCCTAATACTTTTCCAACAATAGGAATAAAATTCGATACTGCTGCTTTGGCTGTTTTGCCAGTCAGCCCATCCACACTACTTCCAAGTGTTCCTTCTATAGAGAGTAAACATGAAAATATTGTAAGAATAATTCCTAAAATCCATATAATTGATGATTTTAAAAATTTAGATAATCTATCTATTTGAATTTTATTAGAAATATTTGAAACTATACATAAAGTTATTGATATTAGTAAAATTGGTATTATTACATTATTTATGAAATTTCCCATAAAACTTACTAGAAATATCAATAATGGCTGTATTATGCTTGTAGTTGTTATGCAACCTGTAGTTAATATTAAAGTAGTCATAAGCGGAATTAATAAATTCATAAAACTTATAATATCAGTTATCGCTGCTTTCGTTATTTTTAATATTGATAAAAAAGTATTTATAATTAAGGTAACTATTATTAAATATTGTACAAAATATGCTATTTTGCTTGAAGAATTATTTTCTAGCCCCTCTATTATTGATTTAAAAATGCTATGTATTATTATTACCACTAAAACATTAATCATTAATGACACTGCAAGTTTTATTTCATTATTTATTATTCTAGTTATTCCTGGTAGCATTATACTCGCATCTACTTTTCCATTATAAATAGCTGTGTTAAAAAAATTATCTAAATTAATTTCTGGAAATACATCTAAAGTATAATTTTTTGCACTGTTTAAAAAGTCCTGTATTCCTAAGGTCGCCTTTTGGCTTGTAATTAAATCCTCCATAATTTGTCCTTTTTTTTATTTTTAAGGTAATAACTGTGTAAGAGCATTTATTGTTGTTGATATAATTGGTATAGACATTGATACAAGAATTACTTTTCCTCCTAAATCTATCTTATTAGCTATTGCACTTTCACCTGAATCTTTGCATATGCTAACAGCATATTCTAATAAAATAGATATTCCAGTTATTTTTAGTAATATTTTAATAAAATCATTATTTACTGTAGAGCTTTTAGAAATGTCATTTACAAAATTTATTATATTTTCAAAAATTCCAAAGGAAAAAGCTAAAATTATAGCTCCACCTATTAAAACTGGATAAATAGCAAGTTCTTTTCTATATTCTTTTAATATTATTGTCACAATTAAAGTAATGAAGCCTACTCCTATTATTTTAATTATTTCCATTATAAATTAAACACCGTCCTAACAGTTTCAAATAATGTACTTATTTCTTTAATAACTAGAGTAAGTACAATTATCATTCCAGCTAGAGTTGTCATCATTGCTTGATCTTCTCTTCCTGCTTTACTTAAAATTTGATAAAGCACAGCAATTAATATTCCTACTCCAGCAATTTTAAATAATAAATCAATATTCATATCTGTTCCTCTTCTTTTCTTATTTATAAAATACTTGTCTTTATATAAAAATAATTATAATTACAAAACCTATAATAACTCCTAAACTTCTATATAGTTTTACATTTTTTTGTTTTTCATCTTCTGCTTTTTCTATTTGCTTTTCTATAAATTTTCTAGAAAGTTCAATTTCACTAATTTGTCCATTTTTATCTGTCTTTCCAAGAAGTTTACCAAACATTTTTATTATTTCTTTATCTTCTTTATTTAAATAACTATTATAATTATTAACTTGATCTTCCCAAACTAATCCTATATCTCTATATCCTAAATTATCTTTTGTAAGTTTAAAAATATTATTTTCATCTTTATATACTGCACTGGAAATTTGAGTAAAAATTTCCTTTACTGGTTCATAGGTAAATTCTATTTTTGCTTTAAACATTGCAAGTGCACTTTCAAACTTTTTTAGCTGTTCTACTCTATCTGAAAACTCCTTCGCCTTAATAAAGCCTATATAACTAGAAATAGAAAAGCTCAAAATTAAAATTAAATATTTTATTGTATTCAAAATATCCTAAAGCTCCATTTCTTCATATTCTTCTGTTTTTTTATTGATTCTATATATTTTTTCAATTTTACCCTTTTTTAAATTATCTAAAAAAATTATTTTTTCAAAAATGTGATTATTTACAAGTTCTTTAAGTATTGGATTTAAATAAACATCTTGAAAAGAAGTTCCATGTGCTGTAAAAATTCCTTTACATCCTGAGCACATAGCATAATTTATTGCGTCTACATCTTCACTATTTCCTATTTCATCAGCTACAATTACTTTAGGTGACATAGTTCTAACTAACATTCTCATTCCAATATCTTTAGAGACATTTTCTATAATGTCTGTTTTTATTCCAACATCTTTCTGTGGCATTCCTTTATACATTGCAGATATTTCACTTCTTTCATCTACTACGCCAACATTTAATGCTTTAAATTTTATTTCTTTTATTCCACTAGAAACTTGTCTTACTATATCTCTTAATAAAGTAGTTTTACCGTGAACCTGGTGCTGATACAATTAAAGTATTAAATATACTATTTTCTTCTACATTTAATATATATTTCAAAATGTTATTACCTGCGCCAATAACTTCTTTTGCTATTCTAAAATTTAAACTATATACATAATTTATATTTATTACTTTTCCATTTTCTATAACACAAGAACCAGAAATTCCGACTCTATGTCCACCTTGAATAGTAATAAAACCTTCTGAAATTTGATTTTGATAGGAATAAATTGAATTTTCACAAATAAGTTGTAAGGTTGTAAGTATTTCTTCTGGTGATATAGAATATTTTATAATTTTTTCACTTTCGTTAAACTTTAGAATAATTGGCCTATTTACCCTTATTCTAATCTCTTCAATTTCTTCCATTTTGTCCAAAATTTCTTCTGCAATTTTCTTTTGAAGTTTATCTGGAAAATAATTTAATATACTACCCATATTTTTTCTTACCTTTTCTTTTGTATTTATTAATATATATTCAAAAAAAAATTTTATAGAACTAAATTATGAATATTTTTTTTAAAATTTTATATAATATTTTTAGGAGGAATTATGAGTAGTTCTATTCTTAATTTTTATAGTGAAAAAAGTGGTGAAATAGATAGATTCTTAAAAATGTTCTTTTCTCAAAGTATAGATAATGAAAATAAATTATTTTGGAAAAAAGATTATGAAAATCCTATTGAAATGATAGATATTATAAGTTGTTTTATTGATAATAATGATAAATTTGATATGAATTTATGGATTAGCTTAGATGAAAATGTTTTTATTCTAATCAATGAAAAAAATATAAATAGTATTATAAAATATATTTATGAAAGATATCCTTGGTAAATATAAAAAAATATAGCATATGAAGTTTAAGCTTCATATGCTACTTTTTTATAAATTACATTATTTTTACTTTGTAAAAAAATCTAATATGTTCATGGCTGCACCTGTTACACCTTTATACAATTCTGTATACCCACACTGAGTACAAGAAAGAGTATAGAATTTCTTATTTTGTATATCAAATATTTTAGAAAGGTCTCCTCCTGTCGCTTGAAATTGATCTTTCTCAAATTCATCATTTCCACATTTTGGACAAGTCCAACTATTTTTTTCCATTTAAACACTTCCCCCGTTTTAATATCCTGGTTTTTCTAAAAGTCTAAACATATTCTTTTTATATTCTTCAACTCCTGGCTGATTAAAAGGATTTACTCCTAATATACTTCCAGAAATTGCACAAGCTTTTTCAAAGAAATATATTAAAGCACCTAAGTTTTCTTCATCTAATTTGTCTATCTCTATCATTATATTAGGAACATTTCCTGTAACATGTGCTAAAACTGTTCCTTCCATAGCTTTATTATTTACATATCCTAAAGTTTTTCCTGCTAAATAATTTAGACCATCTAAATTTTGATCATCTGGCTGTATTATAATTTCAGAAGAATTTTTTGAAACTTTAAGAACAGTTTCAAATAAGTCTCTTCTTCCATCTTGAATGTATTGTCCCATTGAATGAAGATCTGTTGTTAAGTCTACTCCAGCTGGGAAAATTCCTTTTAAGTCTTTTCCTTCACTTTCACCATATAATTGTTTCCACCACTCTGTCATGTAGTGTAATTTTGGCTCATAATTAGCTAACACTTCTATTGTCTTTCCTGAATTATATAAAAGATTTCTTATAACTGCGTATTTATAGCAATCATTATATTTTACATTGCTGTCTGAATATCTTTCTTCTGCTTCTTTTGCACCTTTCATAAGTTTATCTATGTTTATTCCAGCTGTAGCTATTGGTAATAATCCAACAGCAGTAAGCACTGAAAATCTACCACCAACATTATCAGGTATTACAAAAGTTTCATATTTTTCTTCATTTGATAAAGTTTTTAATGCACCTTTTTTCTTATCTGTTGTTACATATATTCTTTTTCTAGCTTCTTTTACTCCATATTTTGTTTCTAATACTTCTCTAAAAATTCTAAATGCAATTGCTGGCTCTGTTGTTGTTCCAGATTTTGAAATTACATTTATAGAAATATCTTTATCTGCTAAAAATTCTAATAAATCATTCATATATACTGGACTTAAGTTATTTCCAACATATACAATTTGAGGAGACTTTCTTTTTTCTTCTGGCATCATATTATAAAAAGTATGAGATAATCCCTCTATTACAGCTCTTGCACCTAAATAAGATCCACCAATACCTATTACAACTAAAACATCTGAATCTTTTCTAATTCTTTTAGCAGCTTTTTTTATTCTATCAAACTCCTCTTTGTCATAGTTTGTAGGAAGCTCTATCCATCCTAAAAATTCTTTTTCATCATTTGCTTTTTTATGTAGTGATTTATGAATTTTATTTACAGCAGTGCTGTATTCATGTATCATTTTTTCAGTTATACTTGAATTTTCAAAATTTAATTTTACCATTTTAGTTTCCTCCTATTTTACATCAAAGCAAAACTTTAAAGTAGCTATTTTTATCTTAAATTGCCAAAGGCTATTTTTAAGACGTTTTGATTATATCATATAACTATTTAAATATATATGTTTTTTATGTGAAATTTTATTCTGTTTTGTAATACTTTTTTAATTGACTTTTTTTATTTCTAGCTATAATATATTAGTGTTAAAAATAAACAAAAGGAGAACTATTTAATGGCATTTGACGGTTTTATAACAAAAGCAATTATTACTGAACTTAATAAAAGTATAGTTGGTGGAAAAATCAATAAAGTATACGAACCTACTAAAAATGAAATAATTTTAAGTATTTATAATAATGGAGAAAACTATTTATTAGAACTTTCAGCAAATCCAGAAGCTTGCAGAATTTCACTTACTACTTACACTAAACCTAATCCACAAAATGCTTATAATTTTTGCATGCTTCTTAGAAAGTACTTAACTCGGTGCAAAAATAAAAAGTATTTCTAACTATGATTTAGAAAGAACTGTAAGAATTACTTTTGATGCTTATAATGAATTAAATGATTTAGTTACAAGAAACCTTTATATAGAAATAATGAGTAGACAAAGTAATATTATTCTAACTAATGAAAACAACATTATTATTGATACTTTAAAACATTTTGACAACTCTAAAAGAGAACTACTTCCTGCTCACGAATATACTTTTGCACCTATTACTAAAAAAAGCTTTATGGATTTAAATAGTTTTGATGAGTTTGCTAATATTATTAATACCAGTGAAAGTATCTCTAAAAATATTTGTGATAATTTTATTGGATTTAGTAAGCCACTAGTTAAAGAAGCTTTAAAAAATTTGGAAATTAATGATTCTGATTACACATCTACAGACTTAGAAAATTTATATACTTATTTCAAAAATATACTAGATAATTTAGGTACTAATAATATTTCATGTGTTCTTGTTGGAAAAAAAGATTTTACTTTATCTTTAACTCCAAAGGATAAAGCTTTAAATATAAATTATTTTATTGATGATTTTTACTATCAAAAAGAAAGACTTTCTATTTTTATTAACTCTAGAAATAATTTGCTTAAAATTGTCTCTTCTAACCTAAAGAAAGTCTATAAAAAATTAGAAAATATAAATACTAAATTAAAAGAATGTGAAGATATGGATAAGTTTAGACTTTATGGCGAACTACTTACAGCAAATTTATATAAATTAAATCCTGATTCAAATGAGCAAACTGTTAATCTAGAAAACTATTATGATAACAATAATTTAATAACAATTCCTTTGGACAAAAGTTTATCCATACAAAAAAATATACAAAAGTTTTTTAAAAAATATAATAAATTAAAAAATGCTTTAGAAATTGTATCTGTTCAAAAGAAAGATACTGAAAAAGAATTGGATTATATTGAAAGTATTGTTTTTTCTTTAGAAAGTGCTAATACTCTTCAGGATTTAGATGAAATTTATGAAGAAATCTTAGATAATGTTTCTACTAAAAAGGAAGTTCTTAAGAATAAAAAAAATGTAAATAAGAAAAAAGCAGGTAAAGACCTTTCTGATTTTGAAACTATTGAGTTCAAAGAATACACTATATATATTGGAAAAAATAATATTCAAAATGATTATATTAGTTTAAAACTTGCTAAACCAAATGATATATGGTTTCATACTCAAAAAATTCATGGAAGTCATATTTTATTAAGAAATCCCGAAAACTCAGAACTTAGTGACCTTCCTGAAGATGTTTTATATAAATGTGCCTGTCTTGCAAAAGAAAATAGTAAAGCTACTTTAGCCAAAAATGTATCTGTTGATTACTGCTTTGCACGATATGTAAAAAAGGTATCAGGAGCAAAACCTGGTATGGTTATATATACTAATTTTAAAACAATTATAGTAAAATAATAAATTATGTGCTTTAATTTTAAAGCACATTTTTTTATAAAAAAAGTGATATTTTTATCATAGTAAAAAATATATGCTATAATATTATTTGTTTATAGGTTTGTTCTAGAACCACACAAGCTTATAGGCAAATTGCTCAGTTATTGAATCAGATTTTATTCAATGTACTAAGCAAAGAAACGAAAGTCAATTTGTCAAAACCATAAGGAGATTTTATTATGATTAAACGGAAAAATTTCACAATTACCCTCAGCATCATTGTTGCTATAGCTATTATGCTTGCTCCAATATCTCTTACCTCTGCATTTGCAGCAGAAGACACTGGTATTTTTACCGTAGCAACTAGCTCCGAGAAAGTTTCGCCGAGAGCCTCTTTTCAAAACGGTTTTGTTTGGAATGCAAACACAACATCTGTAACCGTTCAAATAACACAACAATTTAGAGCCAATACGGACATAAAAACCTATACTGGTGTTCTCTCCAGAGGAAACAGTGGTATAGCAGTATTTACATTCAAAAATGGCTCTACATCGTTTTCTCAGTCCTTTACTTGCAATGGTGGTCAATATATTGATACACTCGGCGTTACTATTCCTGTTGGTACATACACAGTTACACTTTCTCACATTTCCTCTGGATGTGCAATTAGTCAACTGTCATGTACCTTTAACAGAAGATAATTATTGCAAGCTTTATTAACATTAATTTTATTTGACTAATTTTGGCAAATCTAACTTTCGTTTCAGGAGATGGCAAAGCAAATCAACGTCATCTCCTCTTTTTTATATTGTCATAAAAAGTGATATTTTTGTAATTCTGACTTATTAATGATATAATTAATATAAATATATAATATAAAGGAGAAAAATATGAAAAATAAAAAATTAAAAATATTTCTAGCTATCATATTAGTGTTAATATTACTTATATTAATAAATATTATTAGAAACTATTTTATTGTAAAAAATCTTTATGAAACTAGTCAAAATCATTCCATTAATTTTAATAATGTTTTGTATACTTGCAAAACAACAATTCCTAATCAACCAAAATCTGATGGTACTATTGGCGTTGTATCTACTTATAATTATTATTTTAAAGACAATATTATAAAAACTAATTATACTTCAAACTTTAATGGAGAAGATTCTAACCTAATTGTACAAGATACTTGGAAAAACTTAGAAACGAATGAATTTGTTTATAAAACTACTCTTGAAGATTCACCAGATGCAAATTTTGATTATACTTCAGATGTTAATAGTAATTTATTATATAATTGTGTAGTTCAAGATATGAATCAGCTTTTAAAAGATAATATATTTTCAATAATTACTAGTGATTCAGAAAATCTTTATAAATTGAAATATGGTGATATATATCTACATGTAAATAAATCTACTGGAATTATCGAAAATAGAACTCATAAAAATGAAGATTCTATTATAGAATGCTCTATTAAAGAAAATGTAGTAACTGATAAAGATATAGAAAAGTTTTAATAGTTTATTTTAGAAAAAAGAGATGTATATATAATGAACAAAATTGGTTTCATTTTAATATACATCTCTTTTTTATTATTTATTAATTTGAAAGTCATTAGAATAGAAATCTATATATTCTTCATTGTCATAAACACTTTTTACTAATCTATATCTTCCTGCCCCTAATTTTCCATAGTATTTTGAAAAATCAATATCTTGAGCAATTTGATTATTTTCATCCAAATTATAGCCTATTGCAACAAAAGTTAAATCTCTTATTGGATTTAAATCTTCCCAAACATTATCTGTTAATTTTTGTATTCTAAAAGATGCTCCCCATCCATATTTCTTATCACTATTATCTGTTATTATAATCGTCAAATTTGTGTCTGTTATACTATTCTCCACTACTTCTAAGTTTACACCTATACTATTTTGTGTAATTATATCTTTTCTTTTAACTTCATTAGTAATATACATATAATTTTGATTTGAAACTTCAGTAGTCATATATTCATCATTACTATTTCTTACATTATTTGTAGTCAGTTTATCAGCAATACTTTCATTACTAGATACTTCTTTCAGTTTACTTTGGTTAATACTATAATAAATGATAAAAATTATTAAAATAACTAACGATAAAAATGTTCCAATTAATAAATATTTTTTTCTACTCATAATAATACTCACTATTCTATTTTACTAAATTATGTGTATCTCTTGCTATCATTAATTCTTCATTTGTTGGAATTACATATACTTTTACTTTTGACTCTTCTTTAGAAATACATTTTTCTTTTCCTTTAACATTATTTTCTTCCTCATCTATTTCTACACCAATTGCTTTTAAGTATTCACATATTCTTCTTCTGGTTTCTAATCCATTTTCTCCTACTCCACCAGTAAATATTAAAGCATCTAGTCCACCTAAAGTTACAACATATTGTCCTATATATTGTGCTACTTTATATGCTTGACTATCTAAAGCAAGAATAGATCTATAGTCTTTCATATTATATCCATCTTCAATATCTCTATAGTCTTCTGAAACTCCAGATACTCCCCAAGCTCCTGATTGTTTATTAAGCATTTCTTCTACATCTTCTGGTCCTAAATTATCTTTTTTCATTATATATGGAATTATTGCTGGATCTATATCTCCACTTCTTGTAGCCATTGGAATACCTGCAAGTGGTGTAAGTCCCATTGATGTGTCAACTGACTTTCCACCGTCAATTGCACATATTGATGAACCTTGACCAATATGACAAGTTATAATTTTTAAGTCTTCTATATTTTCATTCATAATTTCTGCTGCTCTATTTGCAACAAATCTATGACTAGTTCCATGGAAACCATATTTTCTTATTTTATAACTTGTATAATATCTATATGGTATTTGATACATAAAAGCTTTTGCTGGCATTGTTTGATGGAAAGCTGTATCAAATACTGCTACCATTGGTACATTTGGAAGTGCCTTTGCTGCAGCTTTTATTCCAGCCAATCCTGCTGGATTATGAAGTGGTGCTAGCGCTATACATTTTTCAATTTCTCCAATTACTTTTTCATCTATAATTGTTGACTTGTCAAAGGACTCTCCTCCGTGTACTATTCTGTGTCCAACAGCTTCAATTTCATCTAAACTTTTTAATAAATTATATTCAGGTTTTAATAATACCTCTAACACAAAACTAATAGCTTCATCATAGTCTCTTGCTATACGCATCATTTCTATCTTTTCGCCTCTTACATTTAGCTTTAATGTGGTTTTCATTCCACCTATTCTTTCAAAATTTCCTTTAACAAGTCTTGTTTCATTTTCCATATCAATTAATTGAAATTTTAGTGATGAACTTCCACAATTAAGTACTAATATTTTCATAAAAAAATCCTCGCTTTTTAATTTTATTTTTCCAAGCACATTTTAACATTAATTTAAAATCTTAACAATAGTTTTTATATAATAAAACTCTATTCTTAAAAAAGGAGATGTTCATGCTTTTTAACATCTCTTTTTTATACACTACCTACTATATATTTTTCTTGCTATTTTTGTAAAGCTTTTGTAAGTTCATAAGTATCTTTTGCAATAAGAATTTCTTCATTTGTTGGAACTATATATACTTTAACTTTTGAGTCTTCAGTAGATATTTTTGCCTCTTCTCCTCTTATTCTATTTAATTCTTTGTCAATTCTTATTCCAAAACACTCTAAATAATTACAAATTCTTTCTCTTTCTTCAAATCCATTTTCTCCAACACCACCACAAAAAGTTATAATATCAATTCCGCCAAGTGAAACTATAAACTTCGCAATGTATTGTGCTATTGTATAAGCTCTTCCTTCTAAAGCTAGTATCGAACGTTTATCTCCTTGAAGTGCAGTTCTTTCGATATCTCTAAAGTCAGTTGATACTCCTGATACTCCCCAAGCTCCTGATTCTTTATTCATTATCTTTAACATTTCATCTGGTTTAATGTCATATAACTTCATAACTGTTGGTATAATTGATGGGTCAACATCTCCACATCTAGTTCCCATTGGAATACCTGCAAGTGGTGTAAGTCCCATGGTTGTATCTACTGACACACCATTTTTTATAGCACAAAGTGATGCTCCCTGACCTAAATGACAATTTATTAATCGTATATCTCTTGCACCAGTTATTTCTTCAATTCTTCCAGCCACATATCTATGTGATATTCCATGAAATCCGTATTTTCTTATTTTGAAATCTTCATAATATTTATAAGGTAATTGATAAATAAAAGCTTTTTCTGGAATTGTTTGATGAAAGGCTGTATCAAATACTGCTACCATAGGTGTATTTGGTAATAGTTTTCTACAAGCTTCTATCCCTGCAAGTCCTGCTGGATTATGAAGTGGAGCAAGTGTTATACATTCTTCAATAGCTTTTATAACTTCTTCATCTATTAAAACTGAATCTTTAAAATTTTCTCCTCCATGAACTATTCTATGTCCTATTGCACTTATTTCCTCTAAATTACTTATGACATTATATTCTTCACTTACCAGCAAATTTAATATTTCTGATATTGCCTCATCAAAGTTTCTAGCTGGATGTTCTATTACAGTTTTATTTCCTCTTACATTAAAACGTAAGGAAGATCTAGAACCACCAATTCTATCATAATGACCTTTCATAATTCTTTCATTTTTTTCCATATCGATTAGTTGACATTTTAAAGATGAACTTCCACAGTTTAGTACCAAAACTTTCATTTTAATTACCTCCTTTATAATATTTTTTAGTATATAAATATTTACAATCTAATATTTGAAAACTTTGTAAATTTTTAGTGAAAATTTGTACTAATTAATTATATAGTTATTTTCCACATTTTAATACATAACATTATCTACTTCATTAATAAATTTAATCTTGCCATATGACAAAAAACGTAGTACATATTTTTATCTTAATGTACTACGTTTATATATTTTATAAATTTCCTGCTAATCTTTTTGTATCTCTTGCTATAACTAATTCTTCATTTGTTGGTATTACATATGTTACTACTTTAGTATCAGGTGTTGATATTTTTAGTTCTTCACTTTTTACATTGTTTTTATCTAAATCTAATTTAACTCCCATCCATTCTAAGTTTTCACAAATTTTCTTTCTAATATTTACTTGATTTTCTCCAATTCCACCTGTAAAGACTAATACGTCAATTCCTTTTAGTGAAACTGCATATCTTGCAACATATTGTGCTATTGTTTTTGTAAATAAATCTATTGCTATCTTAGCTTTTGGATATTTTTCTTCTTCATAAGATGCAAGTTCTATTTCTCTAAAGTCTGGATTTAAGCCTGTTATTCCATAAAGTCCTGATTTTTTGTTAAGTAATGTATTTACTGCTTTAGCAGATAAATTTTCTCTTTCCATAATATCAGTAACCACAGAAGGATCTAAATCTCCTGATCTTGTAACCATTGCTATTCCACCTAAAGGAGAAAGTCCCATTGATGTATCAATTGATTTTCCGCCATCTATTGCACATATTGAAGCTCCTTGCCCTAAATGACAAGTTACTATTTTCAAATCCTTTATATCTTTATTTTCTAAATTTGCAGCAACTCTTGAAACATACTCATGACTTGTTCCATGAAATCCATATTTTCTTATTCTATATTTTTCATAATATTCATAAGGTATTGGATATAAGTAATTTTCCTTTGGCATAGTTTGATGAAACGCTGTATCAAATACTGCTACCGCTGGCACTCCTGACATTGCTTTTTGACAAGCTCTTATACCTAATATAGCTGCTGGATTATGAAGTGGTGCAAGTGATGAACAAGATTCAATTTTTTCTATAACATCTTCTGTTATTAATACAGACTCGCTAAATATTTCTCCCCCATGAACTACTCTATGTCCTACTGCATCTATTTCTTCTAAACCTTTTATTACACCATATTCATTATGTACTAATTGTTCTAAAACTATTTTTAAAGCTTCTTCATGATTCATTACAGGAACTTTAATTACATATTTTTCTCCCTTTACTTTATGTGTAACAAATGCTTCTTGCTCTCCTATTCTTTCAAAATTTCCCTTTGCTAAAACTTCTTCTTTTTCCATATCAATTAATTGATATTTTAAAGATGAACTTCCACAATTTATAACTAAAACTTTCATTTAAAATTCCTCCCTAAAAAGTTATTTATCTAATTTCAAAATTAGAAATTTTTTAAACATTTTTACTTTTTTATATGTATCTCATCTATTTTTTATAACAAATGTTATCGTTTTCTTAATTATTTTCTGATTGAACAGCTGTAATAGCAACTACTCCAACTATATCATCTGATGAACATCCTCTAGATAAATCATTAACTGGTCTTGCTATTCCTTGGCATAGTGGTCCATAAGCTTCTGCTTTTGCTAATCTTTGCACCAATTTGTATCCTATGTTTCCAGCATTTAAGTCTGGAAATATAAGTGTATTACAATTTCCTGCAACACTACTATTTGGTGCTTTACTTTTTCCAACTGATGGAACTATTGCAGCATCTAATTGAAGTTCTCCATCTACTTCGAGCTCAGGATATTTTTCTTTTACTATTTTTGTAGCTTCTACTACTTTTTCAGTTAATTCTGATGATGCACTTCCCATAGTTGAATAAGATAGCATAGCTATTTTTGATTTTTTGCCTGTTAAGTTTTCAAAACTTTTACTTGAAGAATACGCTATTTCTGAAAGATTTTCTGAATTTGGATTTTCATTTAAACCACAATCACCAAATACAAAAACTCCATCTTCTCCAAATTCACAGTTTGGTACAACCATTAAGAAAAAAGCTGATACTAGTTTTGTTCCTGGTGCTGTTTTTAAAATTTGAAGAGCTGGTCTTAAAGTATCTGAGGTTGAATGTATCGCTCCTGATACTAATCCATCTGCTTCCTGTAATTTTACCATCATCATACCAAAATAAACTTCATCCAAAACTAATTCTTTTGCTTTTTCTATAGTCATTCCTTTTTCTTTTCTTAAATTATATAGTTCTTCTGCATAAGTATTAGTTTTTTCTGAAGTTCTAGGATTAATTATTATTGATTTTTCTATATCTAAGTTATTTTCTTTTGCTTTATTTTTAATAACTTCTTCATCTCCAATTAATATAATATTTGCAAAATTTTCTTTTAGTATTTTTGCAGTAGCTTCTATAACTCTTATATCAGATGCTTCTGGTAATACTATTGTTTTCATTTGCTTTTTTGCTCTTTGTTTTATTGTTTCAATAAAATCCATATTATTCTTCCTTTCTAAAATATAATTTTTTTGTATCTTATATTTTATATTTTTTCTTCAGTTATTATATAAAAAGATATTTCTAAAGTCAATAAATTGATTACATATTCTAGTAAAAAAGGAAATCTCTTGAAATTTTCTATAAACTGTGCTATAATTATTGTTAATCGTTTATGTAAATTAATGGAGGGTAAGATGCTTAACTTTGAACAGGCTTATTCTAGTGCAGAACATCATATTTATTCACGTCCTAATAAAGTCGCTTTACTAAGAAATCATATAAATTATATTGCCGAATATATCTATTCGGTTTATTTATCTTATCCTGAAAAATCACTAGATGAAATTATAGATTTTATTTATGATGATTTTGAAAATTCTTCAAAAGTTCCTCTTATAAACCCATTTATTCATTACTCTTCAATTAGATATGAAGCTTGTAAATATTTAATAAATAATCCAAGTAAAGTAGATGAATTATTGGAAACTATCAAAGTAAAAGGTCTTAAAGATACTAGAACAAATAAAGATGACCCTAATATAGTTCCTAAAGGATTCTCTGGAGATTTTGAAGAATCCTTACTTTATTTTGCCTTATATGAAAAATCAGACTTTGATACATATTTATCTGAATTTTCTGAAGAAGAAATTGATTTCGTTAAAACTCATATTGATGTTTTAAGAAAAAATCTTGGAGGCATCCCATATGTTACAAGAATGTTTTTAGAGAAATCAATTCCACTTGTTGTTGGTTCTTATTCAAAAAGATTCAGAGCATATCTTGAGCAAAATGAAGCCAAATATGAAAAAGAATTAAAAAGAAGTTTGGCAACTTCTATTAGTAGTTTGGCTAAAACTTTAGATAAATATGGTTTATTACAAAGTTCTTGTGATTCTTATAATATTCAAATGGAAGAATTAGGTATGCCAGAACTTTCTATTCCAGAAAATTCTTCGAAAAATAATCCTAATTTATTATCTCTTTTATCAGAAGGTTATTTAGTTGGTCTTCCGCTTGAACAACTACTTTTGCTTAATCATTTTTATATAAATAGAATATCAAAAGAATTCGAGAAAATAAAAGATGGTCTTTTTGTTATTGAAGATTTAAATTTATATGATGATATTATTGCAAAAAAAGGAAATAATGTTGGTTATAGCATAGATAGTGATACTATCTATGAAGAGCTTTTAAAGATGCAAGTATTACAAATGGCAGCAAATGATTATTATGCACAAATGCCAAATGATTTATCTGAGCTTGCAAATACTTTAGAAGCAGATTCTACTGTTAGACATTCTTCTATTCTTGCTAATGCTAGAAAACTTTGGAATAAAAAATATGTAGATACTTTTTATCCAGATATTCCCTTAGAAGATAGAAAAAAATATTTATCTTATGATTTATCTTTTTATCTTAATTTGCATGATCCTATTTATGCATCTTATGTGTATAAAGATCACTCCTCTACTGCAATTATGGCACATCTTCTTCATTCAAAAAAATTAGTAAATTGGGGATATATTCCAGAATTTAATCCTTATGGTGAAAATACAATATCAACTGGAAATAAATTTATTCTTATAGGTGTTGATTGTGAAGGCTTAAATAGACCAGTATTTACTCATGAGATTTCTTCTAAACTTAGAGATTTTTTTACTACTTATACAGAAAAACCTCTTATACCTATTTATGAAGGAATGGAGGATTTCACTGCTCCAGAGCATATACAATCAAAACATCCCTCTGCATATGCAAATACAGATATATTAAAAAATAACATTATAGCTCCATTTTCTGTTAAACATAAAAAATTTATAAAATCAGCAAAAAAATTGGAAATAAGTCAAGCCTCTGCAAGTAGATTGATTAGTCACATAGAGTTTTTAAGATGTCATAGTAATTTTCCTGCACATCTAAAAACTGCTACACAAAATCCTGATACTGGAGAACTAACCTTTTCAAAACCTAATAGATTTGTAGCTTTAGATACAGGTGAATTTTATGAAGAACTTAATGGTGAGTTAATACCCTTACAAAATATCAGCTTAAGTTCTAAAGGAGTTTTAAAAACAGATGATACAGAAAGAATTTAAAAGTTTATTAAAAGAACATTTAAAATATCAAGAATTTGATAAATGTAATAATATTTTAAGAAAGGAAATTCTAGATTTTTTTTCACAAAAAGTATTAGAGAAAAATTCAAGTTTCACTTATTCTAGCTTAGAAAACTTAAAAAGCAATGTCACAAAATATTTAGATAATACTTTACTAGAAGCTTTTAATAAATTTTACTTTTTATCCATTTTTGAATCCAATAATCATTATGAATTTCAAGAACTTTTAGATATATATAAACTTATTTCTGAATTTTAAAGCAAATAATATTATTCTCTTTTATATAAAAAAAATAGAGTATAAATTTTTGTAGCTAGCTTTCTACTTTAAATTTATACTCTATTTTTTACTATTTTTTTATCTTTTTATATTCATTACAATAATTATTTACAGGACAAATTTCACATTTAGGATTTCGTGCTATACAAGTGTTTCTTCCATGCCATACCAAAAGATGATTTACATCATAATAATATTCCTTTGGTATTCTTTTTAATAAATCCTTCTCTATCTTTTCTGGTTCAGTTTCGTTTGATAAACCTATTTTATTTGATATCCTTTTGGCATGAGTATCTACTGCTATCCCTTGTGGATTTTTAAAGGCTTCTAGCATAATTACATTTGCACTTTTTCTTCCAACTCCAGGTAAACTTTGAAGCTCTTCCATATTCTCTGGAACTATACCTTTAAACTCTTCTAAAAGTTTCTGACTACAGGCTTTAATATTCTTAGCCTTATTTTTATAAAAACCGCAAGGATGAATAATATCTTCTAATTCTTTTATATCTATTTTGCCTAATGCTTCTGGTGTGTTATATTTTTTAAATAAATTTGGTGTTGTTTTATTTACTCTTTCATCTGTACATTGTGCAGATAACATTACAGATATCATCATTTCAAAGGGTGTTGTAAAATCCAAACTACAAGTAGCATCTGGATAATATTCTTTTAGAATTTTAATAATTTCTATAGTTTCTTTTTTGGTTTTCATTTTTTCCTCTTATTTTATTACTTTATTTATGCTTCTTTTATACTTTCTTCACTTAGTTGTTCTTTTTTTCTAAGTATTGCTTTAATAACAATTCCTATTGATAGTATTGGTAAAATTATAGATACTAAAGATTTTACTACTGGAATATATCTTATTATTCCTATTCCTAATGCTATTAATATTGCTATTACTAATATCTGCCAATTGTTCATTTTGCTTTCTTTATGTGAATTTATTAATAATGCAGTTTCTAGAGCTACTACTGAAATAGAATTTAATAATATTAATAAATATAATATAAATAAAATTACACCTATTCCTGCTCCAACTACAGTCATTACTAGCATTAGAGAAATTGAAGGAATCATTATTAATGCAATAAGCCCTAACCCTAAGCTTGATAATATATTTGAAACAATACTCTTTTTATTTTTTATCGCATTTTTTCTTAGTAAAAGAATTATACCTGCAATAATAAAGGTATTAATTGCTATAGATAATAGTTTTCCCACTTTAACTACAAGAAAAGATTCTAAACCTGTTTTATTATCTTCTTTATTAGGTTTAATATATTTTATATTTCCATTTACTTTGTCTTTTGATATTTCTATTTCTTCATTAGATAAATATTCTAAATCTCCTAATATTGTACAATTTTCATCTATTGATAATTCATTAGCCTCTATATAACAATTTTTATTAATTGTTCCACTTAAAGTAATTTCATTTCCTACAGCTTTAACTGTTCTTGTTATATTTGCCATTGGTGAAATAGTCAAATGATTTGCTGCAATATAAGCATCTTGAGTATATACATATAAATCTGCACTATTGCTTGCTAAATACACTGATCCTTCTACTAACACATTATCAAATTTTACGTTTTCAGCACATACAAATATATTTCCTTTTATTGTAGTATCTTTAAGATATACATCTTTAGAAAAAATAAATGCATTTCCATTTAATTTCAAACCCTCATATTCAACTCTGCTTTTTGCTTCTAATAAGTCATCTTTAGCAAAAGTATATTCATCTTCATAATTATAGCGAGTAGTATACAAATCATCTTCTGGATAATCCATATCTATTGGCATTACTCCAATTTCTTCTATAGGAGTTTCATTATATTCACCTAAAAGTCCCTCCCTTTCATTATTTATAACCTCAGATGTTGCAAATGCAGTAGTTACAAATGAAATGATTAGTATTAACGAAATTGTTAAAATTACTGTTTTTTTCATAAAAGTTTCCTCCAATTTAAATTTAAATAATATTTTTTATTTTATTTACTACTTCTTTTTTATCCTCAGAAAATACTAAAAAACTTCCAACTACTAATATATTAGCTCCTGCTTCTTTTAGAATGTCTGCATTTTCAAGAGTTATTCCTCCATCTACTTCTATATCCAATTCTAGATTTTCTTTATCAATATATTCTTTAAGCTCTTTTACTTTTGGTATGGTTTCTGGTATTAGTTTTTGTCCGCCTTTACCGAGGAATTACAGTCATAATTAGTACCATATGAATTAATGGCAAAAATTCTTTTATTGGGTCTATATTAGTTTCTGGACTTACTGCTATTCCTACTTTTATATTGTTTTCTTTTAAATCATGAATTATCTCTTTAATTCTTTCTTTATCTTTTATAGCTTCTATATGGAAAGTAATAATCTTAGGTTCTAACATAAGGTATTCTTCCATTTGTTTTTCTACATCTTCTACCATAAGATGTACATCTAATCCTATATTACTTATATGTGAAATTGTAAGTGCATAATCTTTCATTAATTCTATATTGTTATTTTCTACGAATTTTCCATCCATTACATCGATGTGAAAATAATTTATCTTTGAAGTTTCTAAATCATAAAATGTAGATGTTGCATTTTCTTTCTCTACAGAAAGTACTGAACCTGATACTTCTATCATTAAAGTCTCCTTTCAAAAATATAAAATTTTTTTAAAGGCATGAAATTAATTCATCTCATGCCTTTAGAATATTATGGTATATTTATTGTTTTATCTCCTTGGTTGAAATCAACTTTCTTTCCACTGTCTTTTGTAACTCCATCTACAAGAACTTTTATTTCTTTAACACCTGTTCCACTATAGCTAGCAGAAATATTTGTTTCTGTAAGTTTTGGATTTCCTTTATATATTGTTTCCTCTCCGACTTTTATTACCACTTCTGCTGTCTTTATTTCTGCTGGTTTTACTGTTGTACCTGTTACTACTCCATTTGCATCTACCACATTTTCTATTGTATCTTCTGGCACTTGATATCCTGTTAAACTCTTTAAGTTCACATTTACAGTAACTCTTGAAGTTTTAGGTTGCTTATTTACTACTATTGTAATATTTTCACCTTCTTTTATTGTTTTTCCCGCTACAATACTTTGAGAAATAACAACTCCATCAGATTTATCAGCATGTTCTTCAGTATTTACAGTAATGTTTAAGCCTGCTAATTTATTTCTTGCATCTGTTTCTGAGTCATTAAGTACATTTGGTACTACTATATCTTTTAAGGCGCTACCCTTACTTACAGTGATATTTACTGGTGTTGCTGCTGTAATTTCTTCTCCTTCTTCTGGATCTACTTTAATTACAATTCCAGCCTCAACTTTTTCACTATTTTCTTCTATAATTTCATATTTTAATTCTAAGTCATCTAAACTTTTTTGAACATCCTCTAACTTTTTGCCTACTAACTTTTTAGGAAGTGTTACCATTTTTTGACCTTTACTTATGGTTAATATAATTTCTTCAGTAACATTTATTCTATATCCACTATCCTTAAATTCTGGTTTTTGACGTATTACATATCCACTTTCAGCTTCATCATGATATTCTTCTTCATATTTTATATTTGTAAAGCCAAGTTCATTTAATTTTTTAGTAGCTTCTTCTTTAGTTAGTCTTTGTTCATTTTTATATCCTGCTAAATTAGGCATTGCTTCTTGAGCAGGTCTTTTACTTTTTAAGAAAGTTATTGTTCCAAACATTACTCCTATAAATAAAACTAAAGCTAAAATCATAAAAGTTAAAACTTTTATCATAGGATGTTTTTGATAATATTCTTTTATTTTTTCAAATTTTCCTTTTTTAGTTTCTTCTCTATTGGCTCTAGGAGCTTTTCTTTCATTATGTTTTTCCATTTCAAGTTCATATAAGGTTGGAACTTTTTGTGTTGGTGAATCATCTGATTTAGATACTAAAACAACAAAGTCCTCATTTGGTTTTTTTAGAGCCATACTTAAATCTTTAAGCATCTCTGTTGCATTTTGATATCTTAAGTTTGGATCTTTTTGCATTGCTTTTAATATAATTCTATTAACACTAACAGGTATAGAGCTATTATATTTTATAGCTTCTACTGGTTCTTCTTGAACTTGTTTTAATGCAACTGAGACAGGTGTATCTGCATCAAATGGTACTCTTCCTGTAAGCATTTCATACATTACAATTCCTAAAGAATATAAGTCTGACTTAGCATCAGTATAGCCTCCTCTGGCATGCTCTGGTGAGAAATAATGCACTGATCCTATTGTTGTTCCAAAAGCTGTTATTGTTGAATTTGAAACAGCTTTTGCAATTCCGAAATCTGTTACTTTTGCAATTCCGTCTTCAGTTATAATAATATTATGAGGTTTTATATCTCTATGTATTATATTGTTTTTATGGGCTGTTTCTAATGCTGACGCTATTTGAATTGCAATACTTACAGACCACTTCCATGAAAGAATTCCATCTTCTATAATTATTTCTTTTAAAGTTTTACCTTTAATTAATTCCATAACAATATAATATAAATTATCTTCATTTCCTACATCATATATTGATACAATATTAGAATGTGTAAGACTTGCTGCTGATTGAGCTTCTGAATTAAATTTTTTTATAAACTCACTATCCGTAGTAAATTCATCTTTTAATATTTTAATAGCTACAAATCTATTTAAAACATGACATTTTGCTTTATAAACAATTGCCATTCCACCATTTCCTATTTTTTCTAATATTTCGTATCTATTATTTAACATTTTCCCTATAAGATTCATTTTAAATCTCCCCTTAGCTAAATTTATACATTATCAACAATTATTGTTGTTATATTATCATATCCACCATTCTCATTTGCCTTCTTTATCAAAGCTGTGGCTGGATCTTCTGGATTTTCTAGCAATATCTTATATATCTCATTATCTTTTATCATATTTGTAAGTCCATCAGAGCACATAAGTAAAATATCATCTTTTAAAAATCCTTTACACATTACATCTGGTTCTACTAAAGTATTACATCCCAATGCTTTCATTAACATATTCTTTTTAGGATGATTATAAGCTTCTTCTTTTGTTATGGTACCTTCTTTTACTAATTTTTCTACATAACTATGGTCAGTAGTTAATTTTCTAATTATATTTTTCCTTATTCTATATACTCTACTATCTCCTACATGTCCAATAAATACTCTATTATTATATATTAAACAAATGTCTAAAGTAGTACCCATATCATGAAGTTCTATATCTTCTTTTGATTTTTCATGTACTATCAAATTTGCATATTCAACAGCACTATTTATCAAATTTAAAAATTCTTCTTTTTCTTTTTTAATTTTTGATATATTATTTATAATATAATTTTTAGTACAGTTTACAGCTATTGAACTAGCTATTTCTCCACCTTTATATCCTCCCATACCATCAGCTAATATAAATAATTTTACTTCATCTTCTTCACTTGATACATAAAAACTATCTTGATTCATTTCTCTAGCTTTTCCTATATCAGATTTTGCTAAAATTCTCAAAAATCCACTCACCTCGATTCTAGTCTAAATTCTGTCTTCTTAGTTGTCCACATGCTGCACTTATATCTGAACCTAACTCTCTCCTAATAGTTGCTACAATTCCATGGTCATTTAAGTAATCTCTAAATTTTATAATATTTTCATTTGTACTTTTAGTATATTTTCCATCTTCAATTTTATTTATAGGAATTAAATTAACATGTGCAATCATTCCTTTTAATAAATTTACTAATCCTTTTGCAGCTTCTAAATTATCATTATTATCTTTTGCTAAGGCATATTCAAAAGATATTCTTTTATTTGTTTTTTCTATATAATACCTGCAGGCTTTAATAAGTTCTTCTATTGGATATGTATTATTTACTGGCATCATTTCACTTCTAGTTTTGTTATTACTACTATGTAATGATATAGATAAAGTGCTCTGAAGTTGTCTGTCTGCTAATTCATATATTTTAGGAACTAATCCACTTGTAGAAATGCTTATATGTCTTGCTCCTATATTTAATCCTTTAGGATTATTTAATATTCCGAATGGCCTCCATAACATTATCAAAATTGTCTAGTGGTTCTCCAATTCCCATAAATACAATATTTGATACTTTTATGTTTTCTTCTTTTTCTATCATTAAAATTTGTTCTACAATTTCACCTGCTGATAAATTTCTAGAAAAAGGTATTCCTGTAGATGCACAAAATTTACATCCCATTTTACATCCTATTTGTGAAGACACACAAACAGAATAACCATGATGATAGCTCATAAGTACTGTTTCAATTAAATTTCTATTTTCATCTTTAACATCAAATAAATATTTTTTTGTTCCATCTACTGATTCTAATTTTTTTACTATGTCAAATTTTCCAAGAAAATATATGCTATCTAGTTTTTCTCTTAAAGCCAAAGAAATATTTGTCATATCTTCAAAGGAATTTACTTTATCTTGATAAATCCATTTAAAAATTTGTTCTGCTCTAAAAGGCTTTTCTCCTATAGATTTCATTTCTTCTTTTAATGCTTCTAAATTATAATCTTTTATATTTTTTTTCAAATTTTCCTCCAATATGATAATGGTATTATATCATATAATGATTTTTTTACAATATTAAAGATATTATTTCTTTCTTAAGATATATCCTCTAGAATTTTTAAATAATATATCAAAGCCAGACTTGTCCTTATAGTCATCTAAATCATAGCTTTCGTTTACTCTTATAATATATTTTATATTAGGGTCTTTCATTCCATCATCAATTGAATAAAGTTTTGGGTCATGAATTACTTTTTGATAAGTTACTAAGCTACTTCTAAGATCTGCTGCTGCAGTTGTCCAAGTTCTTTCATATTGACTTCCTGTAATTAATATTAAATTTTCTACTGTTAGGTCTTCTAGCTCTCTCATATGTTTTATTACTTCTAGTTGTTCTTTAGCTAAATTACTATATGCTTGAATTGACCCTCTAAAATTACAATTTTCATCAAAATACATTCCAACAGGAGCAGGATTCTTAAGGCTCATTTTTTTATCAAATGGAAGAAGATTACTTGCTTTTAGTATGATTGTTCCTACTACCAATATTATAAACAAAGCTTCATATATAGCTATAATTTTGCTGAATATTTTTGTATCTGAATATTTATTTATAAGTGATATAGTAATTGCTAAAACAACTGGCCATAAAATGTAATATATTTTAAAGAAATAATATGTAGACATTATAGCAAGTCTCATTCCTAGCCACATTGCTATGAAATATGTGACAATTACTACTGCAAACACATCTAAAAATTCAAATTTAAATTCTTTTATTTCTTTTCTATTTTTAAACTTATCTACTAAATATAATATTCCAAAAGGTATATAGAATATAAAGTTTTTATATAATTCTTTGTACATTCCACCATCATTTAAAAGTGCATCTTTTAAATTACTTTGACTTGCAATATAAAAGGTTGGTACAACTAAATATGCAATTCCAAGTATAGTAACTAATAACAATATTCCTGTAACTATTAAAGTATTTTTCTTAAATATTTTAAGAAAAGTCTTTCCTTCTTCTTTAAAATCTTTAATAAATGTATAAATACAAATGGCAGCAAATACTCCTGGTACAAATAAAGAATATGAGAATATAAGAAGCATTCCTGTTATAGATATAAGTGTTATTACTAATACTTTATTTATTTTCTCTTTATCATATAATAATTGTCCTAAGGTTATTAACATGATTGTTGCAAGAACACCTACTGAAAGATATGAAAATCCATACATATATGAACTATATGGATATCCATACATGTATAAAGGAAGCATACACATTGTAAGTACAAATCCTAATTTATTATGTATTTTATCCATAATAAGCACATAAAATGCAAGAGCATCTAATAAATAGATTAAAATCTCGAAAATTTCAAAAATATATTCATAATCTAATCCAGTAATACTATTTACTACTCTCATAAATATTCCATCATTTATGTATGCACCTGTTTGCATAACATTAAAGTCAAAAATTGTTTTGTCTTCAACATTTACAAATATCTTTAAATTATCTGCATAATGTTTTGCAGCTCTATAATGTACTGCTGAATCTATTGCTGCATACTTTATTCCACCATCTTGTGGTCTTATATCTTTAATTAGTACAACAGTAAAAATTGCAAGAACAATAATAAAACCTGCTAATCCTAGTTTAGATACTGTATATTTTTGAAATTCTTTATTTTTTACAGCTTTATAGCCTAGTAAAATACTAAATCCTATATTAATTAATGATAATAGCCACATATAAGAAGTAATATTAAGTAACCCTAGTGTCATTCCAAGTGTAACATTATATCCTAATAATGATACTATAAAAATTACTATCCATTTTATAAAATCT
>JAAVXQ010000088.1 GCA_022790685.1 Clostridia bacterium | reverse complement strand
TTAAAGAAAACAGAATATTTTTGGACAAGCATACTTTTGAAAAAGATGCTATTATAATGAAGAACTTAAAATCAAATAAAGTTTATTTAAAAACAGAGCAGAAAAAAATTTTGTGTTTTGATTTTACAGGTTTTAAATATTTAGCAATTTGGTCAAAAGAAAATGCACCTTTTATTTGTATAGAACCATGGTTTAATACTGCAGATAATGTTAGTTCAGAAGGATATTTTGAAGAAAAAGAAAATATTTTAAAAATAGATTCAAATGAAGAATTTGAAGGTGAGTACACAGTTGAGTTTTTTGAATAAAATAAATATAATGTTTGATATAAATTAAAAGAAGGAGTGAAAAAATGTTACTTGTAGATAAGAATATTAAAGAATTAGTTAAAAATGGATTACTTATTGTTACGAATTATAAAGAAGAAAATGTAACTCCAATATCTTATGATTTAACTATTGATTGCATAGTTAAGGAGGATGAAAATAAAACAGAACATATATTAAAACCTAAAGAATTTGTGATGATAAAGACTAATGAAGAATTACAAATACCAAATAATATCTTAGGAAGAATAGGGGAAAAAAATTCTTTAATGAGAATGGGATTATGTGTGTCAGGACCTCATTATCAACCTGGTCATAGAACCTATTGTTATTTAAGAGTTTATAATATGTCAGATAAAGAAATTACATTAAAAAGAAATCTAAAAATAGCTCAAATTATTTTTGAAATGCTTCAAGAAGTACCTAGTCTAACATATGACAAAATAGAGAAATCATCATTTAATAATGAAAAATCTTATTTAGGATTCGGAAAATATACTGATGAATATAAAAAAATAATAAAATAAAATTATTGTAACTAAAAAATAGGAGGAAAATATGGGAGTAAAGCTTAACTCAGAATTAGTGAAAAAAGAGAAACTTATAGAAGGAATTTATAAGTATTCTGTTAAAGCTAAAGAAATAGCAGAAACTGCAAAAGCAGGACAATTTTTAGAAATAAAGGTTTCAGATACAAATGATACTTTTTTAAGAAGACCTATTAGTATTTATAATATAGAGAAAGAAGCAGGAATTGTAGAATTTATATTTCAAGTAAAAGGAAAAGGAACAGAAATATTAGCTACAAGAGAAGTAGGAGAAAAAATTGATATAATGGGACCTCTAGGCTTTGGTTGTTTTAATATAAAAGAATACAAAAATGTAGCTATAATAGGTGGAGGAATTGGAACATATCCATTATATGAACTTGCAAAAGAATTAAAAGGAAAAGCAAAAACAACTATGTATATGGGCTTCAGAAATAAAGATTTAGTTACATTAGAAAAAGAATTTGAAGAAGTTTCTGATAGATTGGTATTAACAACAGATGATGGATCTTATAAAGAAAAAGGATATGCTATAAATATATTAAAAGAAGATTGTAAAGAAACTAAACCAGATATGATATTTGCATGTGGACCTTTACCAATGCTTAAAGCTGTAAGAGAATTTGCAATAGAAGAAAATATTCCTTGTCAAATATCTTTAGAAGAAAGAATGGGATGCGGAATAGGAGCTTGCTTGGGTTGCGCAGTTAAAGTTATTTCAGGAACAGAACCTAGATATGGACATGTTTGTAAAGAAGGACCTGTTTTTGATGCTAAAAATGTTGAAATTTAAAATAAAATTTTAGAAAGATAGTTAGTGAAAACTAATTTTAGAGAACTTAGAAATGAAAATTGATATAGAAAAATTTAGTAAGTTTATTAAAATTTCTGCAAAAATTGGACTTATACTATTAATTTTTGCGAGTGTTTTAATATTAAATCATTCTGTAATGCTTAGTCCAGATGATTATACTTATTCTTGGGTACAAGGCTCAAATATGGAGAGAGTAGATGGAATAGATGATTGTATTAAAACTGGAAAATTTTTATACAATAATTGGACAGGTAGAATAATACCTCATGTATTAGTAGGAATTTTTAGAAATATGAATCCACTGATTTTTGAAGTAATAAATTCTCTTGTATTTATGTTATTTATAATTCTAATAACAAAAGTATTAAATAAAAAATCAGGATTTTTATCAATATTATCTGTATTTGGATATTTAGCTTTTAGTATGATGTTTGGAGAAAAATTTGCTTGGATAAGTGGGGCTCTTAATTATTTATGGCCAAGCACTTTTATGGTAATACTTATATATTATTTTTATAATTATTATATAGGTGAAAAAGATTTAAATATTTTGGGAAAAATAGCACTTATATTATTTGCATTTATAACAGGTTTTTCACATGAAAATATAGTTTTTGTTGGTGGTTCGTTTTTACTATGTGTATGTTTGTTTAAAATAAAAGACTTTTTTAAATTTGATACTAAGAAGAAAATTACGATTGTTTTGATTTTTATAATGTTTTGCTTAGGTTCTGCTGCTACAATATTTGCACCAGGAAATTTTTCTAGAATGGGACAGATAGATACAACATTTAATTGGGGAAGTTTGGGAAATTATACAAATGCAAAAAAACATTTAATAATAGTTGGCGTTAGTATGCTTGTAGCATTTATATTAAGCAATATAAATGTTATAAAAGAAGAAAAAACAAAATGTATTTTACCAAAAAATTGGAAAAAATATGATATTTCTATTATAAAAAAAGAAGTATTATATTTTATATTACCAGCATTAATAGGAACACTTCCAATGTTAGTAATTTCATATTTTCCACCAAGAGCATTTCTTCCCTATGAAGCTATGTTTATGATAGTATTAAGTGCGAATGTTCAGTATATTGCAGAATATTTTAAAAAGTATGAAAAAACAATAGCTGTAGTTTCAGTGATACTTACTTTGATTGTTTTTAGAAAATATTCACCAAGTACACTTGCTGAGATAAGATATATAATACCATATAAAGAAAAAGTGACAAGCCAATATGAAGAAGCTGCAAAAAAAGGAGAAAAAGACGTACTTGTAAGTAATTTTAAGTATTCTCAGTGGATACACATTGAAGACTGGATAAATATTCATAACTTTTTTCCAGAATTTAATCCAGGAATGCCAGTAAATGTATTTATATCTATGTATTATGGTTTTGATAGAGTAACAGCAATAGGTGATGATGAATATGTAATAGAGATAAAATTAAACTCAGATGAAACTAATACATATTTTGTAACAGAAAAAGAAACAGGAATTCAAATATATATGATGCAGTATAATGATGTAATAAGATACACAATACCTAAAGATAAGTTAGGAAGTTATCTTTTAACAGAAGATATATCAAATAAAGTTATAGATTATAGTGTTAGATATATAGGCGGAGATTTAAGTAAAGCTGAAGTGGCTCTAAAAGATTTAATGATGATAAAATAAAAATAAAGAGATAGGAGAGAAAAAATATGAATACAGAAGTGAACTTATGTGGAATTAAAATGAAAAACCCAGTAACAGTTGCATCAGGAACTTTTGGATATGGAAGAGAATACTCAGAATATATTGACTTAAATAAATTAGGTGGAATTATAACAAAAGGAACTTCTCTTAAATTAAGACCAGGAAATAAACCACCAAGAGTATGTGAAGTACAAGGGGGAATGCTTAATAGTATAGGACTTCAAAATCCAGGAGTTGAATATTTTGCAAAATATGATTTGCCTTGGCTTAGAAAATTTGATACAAAAATAATAGTAAATGCTTGTGGAAGCACAATTGAAGAATATGTAGAACTTTGTAAAATTTTAAATACATTAGATATAGATGGAGTAGAACTAAATCTTTCTTGTCCAAACGTTAAAGCTGGATGCTTAGCTTTTGGAACAACTTATGAGGGAGTAAAAGAGGTGACAAAGGCAGTAAGAAAAGTATTAGATAATAAACCTTTAATAGTAAAATTAACACCAAATGTAACAAATATTGTAGAACCAGCAAAAGGAGCAGAAGATGCTGGGGCTGATGGAATATCAGCAATTAATACATTACTTGGTATGAAAATTGATATAGAAAAAAGAAAACCAATTTTGGCAAACAATACAGGAGGATTTTCAGGACCTGCAGTAAAACCAGTTGCTGTAAGATGTGTTTATCAAATTGCAAATGCAGTTAATATACCAGTACTTGGTCTTGGAGGAATAATGACAGGAGAAGACGCAATTGAATTTATGATTGCAGGTGCAACTGCTGTTTCAATCGGTTCAGGAAATTTCGCAGATCCAGAAACTAGTATTAAAACAATAGAAGGAATTGAAGCTTTTATGAAAAAACATAATATTGATGATATAAATTCTATAATAGGAACAGTAGAAATGAATTAATATATTTATTATACCTAAAGCAATGAATTTAAAGCTATTCTTTGCCTTAGGTATTTTTTATATAGTTATAGATAAAATAATATTTTTTTTATAATTAAAAAAAATGTAATTTGTATGTTGAAAAAATAAATTTTATAGTATAATAATCTTAAGAGAATATGAAGAGTAATAGGGAGAAAAAATGGAAATTATTTTTATAATATTTATATTAATTATTATTTTTATTGTAATAGAATACAACCAGTTTACTATGCTTAGGAATAAAGTAAAACATTCGAACTCATCCATAGACGTTTATTTAAACCAAAGATTTGATTTAATACCAAATTTAGTTGAAACTGTAAAAGCATATGCAAAGCATGAACAAGAGACTTTATCAAAAATTACTGAGCTTAGGAATTCATATATGGAAAAAAAGAATAAGTCTTTTTCTGATGCTTATAAATTAAATACAGAATTTACAAATTTGTTTGGAATAGCAGAAAGTATGCCAGAGTTAAATTCAAGTAAAAACTTTTTACAATTACAAAAAGCTTTAATAAAACAAGAAAGTCAGCTTCAAGCAGCTAGAAGAATATATAATGGTGATGTTACTCTATATAATACAAAACTTACAACATTTCCAGGTAATATTGTAGGTCGATTTTTTAAGTTTAGTGAATGTGAATTATTTGAAATAGAGGAATACAAAAGAAAAAATCCTTTAGAAAAGTAAGGAGAAAATAAGTGAAAGTTAATTTTAATAATATATATGAAAAAATTTATAAAGCGTCCAAAGAAGAATTATCTAATATAAAGAAAAAAAATACAAAAGATATACTAATGCTACTTATGATTATAGGAATAGTACTACTTATTTTGTTTTTTGTTAATAAAGTGCTGATGGCAATGGCATTATTTAGTAGTTTTATTGTATTTATTATTTTTGTATCAAAAAAGGAAAATAAATTTAGAGAAATATATAAATTCGAAGTCATACGAACATTAGTAGAGGAATATAGCAAAGATTTAAAATTTTCTCCTTTGTCATCTTTAACTAGACGTGAATATGCAAATTCAAGGTTTGATATAAATTTTGATAGATTCCGTACAGAAGATGAAATTAATGGAAAACTATCACAAGGAGATACAATTAAAATGGCACAAGTTACTACATATAAAGAAGAATATGTAGATGATGGAAATGGCGGAACAGAAAAAAGAGAAGTTATGACATTTAATGGTTTATATGGTTATGTGATATTAAATACTCCTATTTTTAATAATATAACCATAACTACGAACTATAATGCCAAAAGATATGACAAAAATAGGATTGAAGTAGAATCCTCAGAGTTTGAAAAATTATATGACTTATATGCTATAGATAAAGTACAAGCAATGGAGATATTTACATCAGAACTTATAGAAAAATTTGTAAAGCTTAATGAAAATAAAAAATACATATTTAATATGAAAATAGAGAATTCTACCATATATTTTAGATATAGATGTGGAGAAATATTTGAGCCACCACTTTTAAGTGAAGGTGTTGATTTTAAACTTTTATATAAATATTTTAGTACCATAAATTTTCCTATAGAAATAATAGAAGAAATAATAGAAAAATCAAAAGCTGTTGGAATATAAAGAAATAAAAAAGATTTCATTTTTAATTTAGTAAAAGTGAAATCTTTTTTTGGAAATATAAGTTTGAAAAATGAAATTTAGAAAAAGTTTTAAAATAGCTATATTTTGAATGATTATACAGAAAAATCTTTTTTATTTAATAGGTTTACAATAATGAAAAAATGTTATATAATGTAAAAATCAAAAAATGAGAGGTGATTATAGTATGAATGAAAACAAAGAAAATGTAGAAACAGAAATTGACGAAATGGAGCTAAATAAGCTTATGCAGGTAAGGTTAGATAAACTAAAACAGCTTCAAGAAGCAGGAAAAGATCCTTTTGAAATAACTAAATATGATAGAACAGAACTTTCAGAAGACATAAAAAATAGCTATGAAAAATATGAAGGAAAAGATGTTTCTGTAGCAGGAAGAATTATGGCAAAAAGAATTATGGGAAAAGCCTCTTTTTGTACAATACAAGATAGCCAAGGAAAAATTCAAAGTTATATTAGTATAAACGATTTAGGAGAAGAAACTTATAAAGCTTTTAAAACTTTTGATATAGGAGATATAATAGGAATAAAAGGTTTTGTTTTTAAAACAAAAACTGAAGAGATATCAATACATGCTAAGGAAGTTATACTTTTAACTAAATCTTTAAGAGATTTACCAGAGAAGTTTCATGGACTTAAAGATATAGATTTACGTTATAGACAAAGATATGTAGATTTAATTGTTAATCCAGAAGTTAAAGAAACATTTTTATTAAGAAGCAAATTATTAAAGGAAATAAAAAACTTCTTTGATAAATCAGGATATTTAGAAGTAGATACTCCAATATTAAATACAATAGCAGGTGGAGCTACAGCAAGACCATTCATAACACATCATAATACATTAGACATGGATATGTACTTAAGAATTGCTAATGAATTATATTTAAAAAGATTAATAGTTGGTGGTTTTGATAGAGTATATGAAATGGGAAGAATGTTTAGAAATGAAGGAATGGATATTAAACATAATCCTGAATTTACAAATGTTGAATTTTATGCATCATATCAAGATTATAATGACATGATGAATTTCTCGGAAGATTTAATTAGAACAGTTGCTAAAAATGTTTTAGGAACAGCTAAAATTAATTACCAAGGAACAGATATAGATTTAGAAACTCCATGGAGAAGAGTAACAATGATAGATGCAATAAAAGAAGTAACAGGAGTAGACTTTAATAAGATAAATTCTGATGAAGAAGCAATAGCTATTGCTAAAGAAAAAGGTGTTGAAGTAGAAGAATCTAAAAAAACTAGAGGATATATTATAAATCAATTTTTTGAAGACTTTGTTGAAGAAACTTTGACTCAGCCAACTTTTATTTGTGACTATCCAGTTGAAGTATCTCCACTTACTAAAAGAAAACCATCAGATAAGAGATTAGTTGAAAGATTTGAATTATTTATAGATGGACGTGAATATGGAAATGCATATTCAGAATTAAATGATCCAATTGATCAAAGAGAAAGATTTGTAGAGCAATTAAAGCAAAGAGATGCTGGAGATGATGAAGCAAATATGATGGATGAAGACTTTTGTATGGCTATTGAATATGGAATGCCTCCAACAGGTGGTATGGGAATAGGAATAGATAGATTAAT
>JAAVXQ010000087.1 GCA_022790685.1 Clostridia bacterium | reverse complement strand
TATAATCTTGTAAAATTTTTTCTTTATCAAATTTAGAATAGTATCTATATTCTATATATTCTCTAAAATTATTACACATATTTACACCCTATAACTTTATTTATTATGTTATATCATACTTAATTAAAATTCTCAATTCATTTCATAGCACTTTTATAAAAAGAAATGCTATAAAAGCATTTCTAATGGTTAAAAATTTAATATTATTTTTATATAGGTTGTCTGTGGAGTAATTTCACCACAGACAACGTTTACTTTTATTTTATTATTTTCACTAAAATCTGAAGCCACTTTTTATCTAATTTTCACTTAGCAGTAACATGTCATTTCTATTGATTTTTCAGTGCTTATTTAAGTTTCAAACTCGTAACACACTCCACGTGATGCGTAAATGGAAACATATCACATATTGCTAGCTTTTCTATCTTATACTTTTCTTCTAAAGTTTTTAAGTCTCTTGCTAAACTTGCTGGGTTACAACTAACATATACGATTTTCTTAGGTTCAATATTTAAAATAGTTTCTAAAGCTGTATTATCACAGCCTTTTCTTGGCGGATCTATAAAAATAACATCTGCAGTTATGTTTCTTTCTTTTATAAACTCAGGTAATACTTTTTCTACATCTCCTACAAAAAATTCTGAATTATTTACTGCATTTATTTTTGCATTTTCTTTCGCATCATCTATTGCTTCTTTTATAGTTTCAATTCCATATATTTTTTTTACGTTATCTGATGCAAAAATTCCAATAGTACCTATTCCACAATATAAATCAAATATAGTTTCTTCTCCTGTTAGACTTGCATATTCTACTGCCTTACTATAAAGTTTTTCTGTTTGAACCGGATTTACTTGGTAAAAAGATCTTGGTGAAATTTTAAACTTAAATTTTCCAATATAATCTTCTATATATCCATCTCCAAAAATTATTTCTGTTTTATTTCCTAATATAACATTTGTGTTTTTTGAGTTTATGTTTTTAGCAATTGTTTTAATTTCTTTATATTTTTCTGTTATATATTTTACTAATAAATCTTCTTTTTCTATTTTTCTTTCATTAGTAACTAAAGTAACTAATACTTCATTAGTTTTTATACCAATTCTTACTATAATATGTCTTATACTTCCTGTTAAAGTTTTCTCATTATAGACTTTTATATTATTTTCTTTTATAAACTTAAAAATATCCTTTGCTATATTTTGGCATAACTTATTTTGAATTCTACATTCATTTGTTTCAATAATTTTATGAGATCTTTGGGCATATACTCCCATAACTGGATTATTATTATCATCCACTCCTATTGGATATTGAAGTTTATTTCTATAAAAATATGGATTATCCATTTTTATAACTTCATTAACCTCTATATCCTTTCTAGATAAAGTTTTCTTTAAAGTATTTTCTACTGAATATTTTTTCATATTAATGGTAGTTTCATAATCTATATGTCTTAACTCACAACCACCACATTTTTTATATGTACTACAATCTTCTTCTATTCTATTTTCTGATTTTTTTATAATTTCTATAATTTTTCCAAAGGCATGAGATGATGTAACTTTCAAAATTTTTATTTTTATTTTCTCTCCTTTTATCGCTCCATCTACAAATATTGTAAAATTTTCTATTTTTGCAATACCTTCTCCTTTAAATCCATTATCTATAATTTCTACAACATATTCTTCATTTTTCTTTAACAACATAGTTACTCCAATCCTTACGGTTCATAAAATCTATTTAATTTTATCATATTTTACTAAAAATATAAAGTTTAAACTTCAAATATTTTCCTACAAACTTTAGTAAATACTATATGTTTTTTTATGCTACTTTTTTTCTAAAAATATTTCTTAATTTAAAAAGATATTTTTATGTAAAAAAAAGAACTATTCAAAATGAAACTTTTTTAATTAAATGGATATTTTTCTATCTATTTAATTTATTTCAAAATGAATAATTCTTTTTTATTATTTTAAGCAAACTCCTCTATAACCTACTTCTTTATTGTTTGCAAAATATTTTTTTCCAGCAAAACTTATTAAATTTGCTTTTTCAAATAATATGTTATCATTTGAATCTAGTAATTCCTCTTCAATGTTTATATTAACAACTTCTGCAATAAACATATCATGTGAACCTAGATTTTTTACTTCTTTTACTTTACATTCTATATTTATAGGACATTCTTTTATTCCTGGTGAAGTAATCATTGAAGATATGCTTTTAGTGAAATTGCATTCTTTATATTTATCAATATCTCTTCCTGATTTTGTCCCACATAAATCAGCTTCTACTACTTGTTTATCTGTTGGTAAATTTATTACAAAATTTCCTATTTCTGTTATCATTTCATGTGCAAGTCTTGTTTTTCTAATAGATACATATACAAGCATTGGATCAGAATTTATTATACCTGTCCATGCTATTGTAGTTATATTGCTTTTTTCCAAGCTTCCTGCAGAAACTAAAGCAACTGGATTTGGTGCTAATGCTGCTGTTGGTTTTAAACTTTTTTTCATAAATTTCTTCCTCCTATTTTTAATAAATATGCTTTATATTTTATTTTATGTGTCTAGTTCTTCTATATTTTCTAAATTTTCTTCTTCCTCTGTTACTAATTCAAAAGCTATTTTTCTTAAATTTTTATTCGCCTCTATAACTCTTATTTTAACCTTGTCACCTATTTTAAAAACTCTCCTTGAAACTTCACCTACTAAAGTTTTTCTTTCCTCATCATATATATAATATTCTTTTTTTCCCATATTCTCAAATCTTATTAAGCCTTCTACAGTGTTTTCAAGTTCTACAAACATTCCAAAAGCTGTAATTGAAGATATAATTCCAAAATATTCATTACCTATTTTATCTTCCATAAATTCTGCTTTTTTAATATTTTCTGCTTCTCTTTCAGCTTTTGTTGCGACTTTTTCCATATCTGAAGATGTTTCTGCATATTTAGTAGCTTTTAATTCTAATTCTTCTTTTCTTTCGTCTTTCATATTATAACCACAAGATAAATACTCAGAAATGACTCTATGAATAAATAAATCTGGATATCTTCTTATAGGTGATGTGAAATGACAATAATATTTACTTGCTATTCCAAAATGTCCTTTATTCTCACTTTCATATCTTGCTATTTTTAAACTTCTTAAAATTAATGTTGATATTACTTTTTCATATTCTGTTCCTTTAATTTTTTCTAAAACATCTGAAAAAGCCTTAGGTTTAACTGTATCATTTGAAACTTTAATTCTATAACCTATATTAAACAAAAATCTATTAGTTTCTTTTACTTTATCAATATCAGGTTCTTCATGAACTCTATAAATAAATGGAGCTTCTAACCAATAAAATTTTTCAGCTATCACTTCATTTGCAAGTAGCATAAATTGTTCTATTATTTCATTTGCAAAGCTTACCTCATATTTTTTTACTTCAATACATTTGCCATTTTCATCTAAAATTATCTTGCTTTCCGGAATATCTAAATTTAAATATCCTTGTCTTAACCTGCGTTCTTTTAAAATTTTAGCTAAATTTTCCATAAATTTAAATTTTTCAATATATTTACTATATCTTTTAGTTACTTCTTCATCTAAATTGTTCAATATTTTATTTACATTTGTATAGGTCATTCTTTCAGTGACTCTTATAACAGATTTACAAACATCAGAAGAAACCACCTCTCCTTTTTCATTAACTTCCATAATACAAGAAAGTGCAAATCTATCTTCACCTGCATTTAAACTACATATTCCATTTGATAATTCAAAAGGTAACATTGGTATTACTCTATCAAACATATATACACTAGTCCCACGCTTAATAGCTTCTTTATCTAATTTACTATTTTCTTTAACATAATAACTAACATCTGCAATGTGTACATTTAAATTATAGTTTCCATTTTCATTTTTACTAACAGAAATGGCATCATCTAAATCTTTTGCATCTTCTCCATCTATAGTAAATATTATATCTTCTCTAAAATCTCTTCTATTTTTTATATCATTTTTATCAATTTCTTGCTTTATATTTTTTGCTTCTTCTATAACAAAACTTGGAAATTCATTAGGTATGTCAAATTCTTTTATAACTGATAACATATCTATTCCTGCTTGATTTATATTCCCTAATACTTCTATAATTTCACCTTCTGCATTTTTTCCTTTTTCAGGATATTTTGTAATTTTAGCTATTACTTTATCATTAGTTTTGGCATTTTTACATTTGTTTTTTGATATAAATATATCTGTTGCAAATTTTTTATCATCTGGCACCACAAATCCAAAATTTCTACTTTTTTGAAATATTCCAACTACAGTATCTTTTTCTCTTTTAACTATTTTCGTAATTTTGGCTTCTGCTTTTCTATCTTTATTTTTTTCTTTTATAATTGCTAGTGTAACTGTATCTCCATCTAATGCCCCATTTATATTTTTAGAAGAAATAAAAACCTCTTCTTCTCTTCCTTCTATTTGAACAAAACCAAATCCTTTAGAATTTGCCCTAAATATACCATTTAGTTTGCTCTTTTTTTCTTTTTTGCTCATTACTTTATTTCCTCACTTTTTTTGCTTTTATTTATTTTGCCATATTAATAACTTTTATATTACTAATTTATAAAAAACAAAGGAGCAGTATATAATTACTGCCCCCAAATTTTTATTTTTAATTAAATAACATATATTATTCCTAAAGCTATAGTTAAAATTGCAAAAACTACCATCAAAACAATTGTAGCTGTTTTCATTTTTCCTTCTTTAGTTCTACCTTTATTTTTTTCATAAAAATTATTTGCAGAGGCTCCTACTATAGTTCCAGATGCACCATTATCTTCTTTTGATTGTTTTAGTACTAAGAATACTAGTGCTATACAAACTATCGCATATATTGCCATTACTATATATTTTAAAACTTCCATTTTATTTCCTCCGATTCTTAAGTTAACTATTATAGTTTAACATAAGTTATTTTAAAAATCAATATGTTATTAACTATTTTTTTCCTTTTAAATTATTTAAATATTAAGGTTTATATTTTACTCGCTTCTTAAAGCATCTATTGGGTTTAATTTTGAAGCTTTCACTGCTGGAATAAGACCAAATATTATTCCTATTATCATTGAGAAAATTACTGATATTATAGTCGCTGGTATACTTATTGATACTGGTATCATTGATATTTTAGATACTACTTGTGCCATTATTATTCCTACTATTATTCCAAGTATTCCTCCTATACTTGTTAAAACAGAGGCTTCTGTTAAAAATTGCAACAATATACGTTTTCTCTTTGCTCCTATTGCCTTCTTAAGACCAATTTCTTTTGTTCTTTCTGTTACAGATACCAGCATTATATTCATAACACCTATACCACCAACTACTAAGGATATACTTGCAATTAATAATAACTGATTATTTGTTGAAGAACCTAGTTCTTGTAATTGTTTTGCTTGTTTTAATAAATCATCATTTTTATATGTTATTTTATTATTTTCATCTGTATTTACTATTCTTTCTGTCAATATTTCAGCAGTTTGCTTTCCTGCTTTTGTCATATTATCTGTATTAATAGCTTTTATAACTATATTTTGTGGTTCATCATATCTATAAATTATAGGCCAATTTGTTATTGGAATAAATATCTCTCCATTAGATTGTTCCATATATGTATTATAATCTGAAAAACTATTTATAACTGGTTTAAATTTTAAAGCTTTATCTACTACACCAATAATTATATATGGTTCACTTACTATTTCCATTGTTTTTCCAATTGGGTTTTCACCTTCGAATAATGTTTTCGCTGCAATTACATCTATTATGGCTACTTTTTTAAATTCTTTAAAATCCTTTTCTTCAAAATTTCTTCCATATTGAATATAGTAATTATAAAGTTCTAAATAAGAATTATCTACTCCTAGCAAGGCTCCTGTATAAGCTGTATTTTTATAAAAAATTTCTTGCGAATATTGACGTGAATTATATAATGCAGCTTTTGAAACTTCTTCTAAATCTAATATTTGTTTTTTTACCTCTTCTGTTATAATTGGAACTTGCTCTGGTGGTGTATTGTAGCTAAAATCTAACTGCATATCACCTTGATATAATTCTATCTTTACAGCATCTGTTCCTGAACCTATTAAATTTTGCTTTATTTGTTCATTTGTTCCTTGTATTGTAGAAACTATTGTCATAATTGCTGCAATACCTATAATAATTCCAAGCATTGTAAGAAATGAACGTAATTTATGTCCCCATATTCCTCCGAAAAGCTAATGATATATTTTCAAACACTTTCTTTATACCTCCATTTCTACATTCCGTGCATATAATTCTTCTGTAGAAGATTCTTTAGTTAAGTTTCCTTCTTTTACTTCTTTTCCATATGGAAAGGCTACTCTATCATCCATAGTTATTCCACTTCTAATTTCTAAAAGACCATGCATCATCTTGCCTACAATTACTTCTCTTTTTTCAAGTCTATTTTCACTATTTCTCATATAAACATGATTTTTTCCATTTTCTGAAATTACAAAAGCTGATGGCATATAAAAACTTTCTGAGTTTTGCTGATTTTCTATTTGTTCATTTACTAATGACAAGGATGCATATTCTCCTTCTTTTAAATTAGCTGAATCATCAACTCTTACTGTATATGGATAATATGAAACATTTGGATTATCCATTCCATTATAATATCTATCTGATAATGGACTATCTGATATTTTTTCTATTACACCTTCTGCAAAACTTCCTGTTTCAAAAGTTTGTACATTTACTTTTTGTCCAATTTTTATTGTATCTAATAATAGTTCTGAAACTCTTCCTTGTATATAATATCCGCCTCCACTTGAAACTACAATTACTGGCTTTACTTTAGCTTCATCTGATTCTGGATCTAAAACAGTTTTTACAACACCATCTAATTTTGCTGATACATTTGTATTTTCTAATTCCGATTTTAGTTTTTTATATTCACTTTGAGCTACCTTTATATTCATCAAAAGATCACTTATCTCTTTTTCTTTTTCAAAAGTCATTCTTGTAATCTCTGACGCTGTATAAATTGGCCCTATATCTGGCTCTGGAGTAAGTTCAGGAGGAGTATTATTTGTATTAGAATTATCTTCTGGATATAATGGATCTTCTCCACTTCCTAAATGAGTTTCTTGAATAATAAAAGTATAATCTGTTACTTTTTTTATAAACTTAATCTTAGAATAACTAATAAGATTTCCTGTTATACTATCATTTTCTCTAATCATAAATATTGCTGTAACTTCTGTTCTATTATCCCCTGTTCTATCCATTAAAGACTCTATAAATTGTTTATCATATTCTTTATCCTTTTGCCACAAAATTATATATGGCTTTTCTATTCCATTACCAGATAAAAGTCTCTCTTTTTCTTTTATTTCTTTATCATTAGAAATAGCTGCTATTGGTGGTTCTAAGTTTGGTAGTGTATCATGACCTGGATTATTTGGCTCTTCTGGTTGATTTGCTGGCAAACTTCCATAAGTTGGAACTCCTGGTTTATAATTTTTAATTTCTTCTAATTCTTTTTTTGCTTTATTTAATTGTATTTCTAATTTTTTTACATCCAATTGTTTTCTTTCTAACTCTAAATTTGAAAGTGTTGTATTATATTTAATAAGAGTATCTCCAGCTTTTACTTTTTGGCCTTCTTTTACAAGCACTTTATCTACCTTTTGTGTAGAACTTAAATATACAGCTTGCATTTTGTCTTCTCTAACCATTCCTTCTGATTTAGAAGAATCTGCCCAATAATTCTGCATTCCAATATCTCTTACAGAATATGTAGCTACTTCTTTTTTATTTTTCTTCAGAAAATAAATTACAATTGCAGAAATAATTGCAATAATGATTATAATAATTATTACAATTTTTATCCATTTTCTTTTCCCCTTTATTTTTTCCCTCATTTACTTATCCTTTCTTAACATACCATCTCTTATATAATAAATTTTATTTGCATGTTCAGCTATTTCTTGTTCATGAGTTATCATTATTATTGTAGCACCTTCATCATTTAATTTTTTAAATAATTCCATAACTTGCTCTCCTGATTTTGTATCAAGAGCACCTGTGGGTTCGTCTGCAAGTATTAAAACTGGACCTCCTGCAATTGCTCTAGCTATTGCTACACGTTGGCATTGTCCACCAGATAATTGATTTGGCATAAATTCTTTTCTATCTCCTAGTCCTACTTTTTCTAGTGCTTCTTCTGCCATTTTCATTCTTTTTTCTTTATCATAACCTCTATATAATAACGGCAAAGCAACATTTTCTTGTGCATTTAATTTTGGTAATAGATGAAATTGTTGAAATATAAAACCAATTTTTTGATTTCTTATATCAGCCATTTTGTCTTCATTTGTTTTTGAAACATCTTGATTTTCTAGTAAATATTCTCCTGAGGTTTGTACATCTAAACAACCTATTATATTCATTAAAGTAGTTTTTCCTGAACCAGAAGGTCCCATTATTGCTATATATTCACCTGCATCTACAGATAAATTGATATCTTTAAGTACATTTACTGTCATTTTTCCTTGTATATAATTTTTATTAACATCTCTAATATCTACAATCATTTTATCCTCATTTCTATTTTTATATTTTTTGAAACTAGACAATAATTTTATTTATAAATAAAATTACAAATTAACTTCTTTAGTTACTTCTTCTGTTGGTTGCATAGGAGTTAATTCATCTGTTGTTGTACTTTCTTCTGGTACAGATATTTCCCCATCTCCTTCTACTATTACATCCATATTTGGAACTTCTCCTTCAATATTTACTGGAATGTCAGTTAAAACATCATATTTTGTTACTTTCTTTCCTTCTTCTAATTCTTCTGTAGGAACTGCAATATAATCTTCAGCTGTTAATCCCTCTAAAATTTGATATTCTCCAATCTCTTCATTTTTTTCACCTATTTTTATTTTTCTCTTTTCTAATTTTTCATTTTTATTAGATGCCCATACAAAATACTCACCATTTTCTTCTATTACGTAATAATTTGAAAGCCATAAGCCTTGTCTTTCATTTTCTTGTCCTACATCTTTTTCTATATAAACATGTTGACCAAGCATAAGTCCTTCTTTCGAATCTAAAACTATATAAAATGGATATTTTGATGATCTATTCATTGAATCATCTCCATTCATCATATAAAAACTATTGTTATTATTGCTTTCTGGATTTGATGTATCTATACTTTCTATGCTTCCACCCCAACTAATATTTTCATCAATTCTTGAGTGTATCTTTACTCTATCACCAGTATTTAAAGACCACATATTTTGTTCATTTATTACGCCTTTAACTTTATACTCTCCTGTTTGCATAATTGTTATATAAGAATCATCTTGCGTTTGCCCTCCATCCATCATCATTCCGCTTTGGTCATCATTGTTTTCTGAATCTTTTATAGTTTGCACTATACCATCAATTTCAGAAGTTATAACTACATTTTTTAATGATTTTTTTAACCTATCAATTTCTGTTTTCTTTGATTTTATACTATATTCTGTTTGTTTTATGTCATTTTCAAGAGTTTGAATGTCTATATTAAATGAAGCATGATCTCCACCAGGATTTGCTGCTTTTTCTGCATTTATTGTATCTATTTGTTTTCTAGAATTAGAGATACTATTTTGCATTTTTTCTACTTCTAAGTTTTCTTGGTCTATCTTTATTTTTATATCTTCTGTATCATATTCAAAAAGTTTTTCACCAGCTTTAACTGATTGCCCCACTTCTACATACACTTTTTTGATTTCTTTATTTTCCTCTTTTTTTAGCTTTACAGTCTTTCCGAGAAATTACAATACCAGAAAATCTATTTTGTGAAGTATTTGCTGTTCCTGTAATAGCTCCAACCGACTGTACAGCAACAGTATTTTCTCCTTCTTCTTTATTAGTTACCTTTTTATAAACAAAAAATGCAATCATTAAGATAAGAATTATAGCTATTATTATAATTATTTTTTTGCTCTTTTTCTTACCCTTTTCTCTTATTCTTTTCATACTATATTCCCCTTTAATAATATTTATATAAACATTATATATCTATTTTATTATTTTACAATACCTTTAATACTTTTTTATAAATTATATATTCAAAAATAAGACAAAAAATAAACACTATTATTAAATACTTAACAATAGTGTTTATTTATCATTTTATTTAAGATTTTCACTACATCTATGGCAAATCGTAGGATTTTCTTTATCTTCTCCTACAGTATTTGATACCATCCAGCATCTTTCACACTTTTCACCTTCTGCTGTACTTACCTTAACTCCAACAGATACTTCTGTATCTTCATTTCTTCTATTTTCTTTAATTTCTACCTCTGATACTATAAATATTTCTTTTAAAAGTTCTTCTTTTCCTTTTATAAATTCATATTCATCACCTTCAGCAAATAAAGTAACTTTTGCAGCTAGTGAAAGTCCTATTTCTTTATTAGCTCTAGCTATTTCTAATTTTTTAGCTACTTCATCTTTTATAGCTATTAGTTTTTTCCATTTTAATGCTAACATCTCATCATCATATTTTGAATTTGGTTTTGGATAATATTCTAGCATAACACTATCAAGATTTTCGCCTTTTTTATGTGGCATATATTTCCAAATTTCTTCTGCAGTAAAACATGTCATTGGTGCTAATATTCTTACTAAACTTGATAATATCTCATACATTGTAGTTTGAGCTGCTTTTCTTTCAATAGAATCTGGTTTTGAAGTATATAATCTATCTTTTATTATATCTAAATAGAATTGACTCATATCTACAACACAAAATTGATTTATAGCATGATATGCATCATGAAAATCATAATTATCATATGCTTTT
>JAAVXQ010000007.1 GCA_022790685.1 Clostridia bacterium | reverse complement strand
TTCTTGTTTTCTTTCCTTTGTCATTTTAATTTTCCTCCTATTTTATTTTATTTGCCATAAACTGAGTCTAAAGTAGGTTTTTTTCCTTAGACCAAGTATGTGGTAATTTTTCAACATTAATATTTTACTACATTTCTATATTAAAATCAAGTGTTTTATGTATGTTTTTAATATATTACTACATTTTGCAAATTATGTTTTTCAATAATTCTATCAAATCCATTTTTAATTGCCTTATTTTCCACTCTCTTCCAGGCTTTTTCATAAGATGTAAACCATGGACACATATAATTATATGATGCTGTATATAGTTCAGTATCATACATTTCGCCATTGCTAATTCCTTGTATTCTACCACAGCTACCAAGTTTATTAAAACATATAACTTTATAACCAAAGCCTAAATGTTCTGTAGTTCCTCCATCATTATATCCATTATATTTTATACAAAAAATAGGATATTTTCCGTTTTGAGTAAGATATAAATCTACTGAAAAGAATATTATCCATAGACAAATAAGTACAATTATTATCTTTTTCTTTTTAGTCATATTTTTCTCCTTTTATTCGTTGTAATTATATCCTATATATTATTTTCTTGAATTTCATACTCATAATGAAGATTATCAGTAGTATACGAATTATTTAACACAATGTCAACATAGGCATATCTTTTATTTTTTTCAATATCATAATAGAATATAATTTCCTCTTTTTCAATATCATCTTTTTTTTCAATATTACTTTTAGCCTTGTTTAAATAAAAATTAGACACCTCATCTGAAATGCTAAAACCATCAGTATTATTGCTATTTATAGATATAGTAGTTGGTATTTCTTTAGTATAGTCATTTATTTCTTTTATATTATTGTCTTTATCTAATACAACAGTATAAGCTGAATCGGTTATAAAATCACCTATTTTATAAACATAATCTATATAACTTTCTTCTTTCTGTACAATTCCTGTTGCTACATCACATATGTAAAGACCATCTAAAACTCTTTTTTCGTAATTATCAATATTAAAATTAATATCATTAGACTTTATAATATTTTCTACTTGTGATTCTTTAAACTTTCCTTTTTCTTTTTCTGATAATATATTATTGTTTTCTTCTTTTTTTACTATATCTGTTGTTGCTGACAATAATTTATTTTCTTGTGAAATAGATGTGATACTATTATATGATAAATGCGAATTTTTTACATTTCCATAAACATAAAACTTTTTATTAGCCTCTTCCATTGCCTCTAATACCGTAGCCCCTTTTGTTAACTTATCATGATAAGTATTTAACCAATCTGGTCCAGATAAACTACTAAATTGTGAAGTCCAACCAACTACCATTTGTGATCCTAACTCAGCTATTTGATGAGCTATAGATTCTCTGGAAAACTCATCTTTACCTGCTGAATAACATGTAGCTAATGTTACTAATTTTTTGTTAGACCAATTAACCATATTAATTGAATAAAAATACAAATTTTTTTCTTCAATTTTTCCTGGAAACACAATTGACTTATTTCCTGAATTAGTTGTTGTTAATCCTCCCTCTTCAAATGTAATTAATGTTTGATCCCCATGACAGAAATATAATTGTACATTAGCTCCAACAGCATTTGATAACACTACTAGTAATGCAGGATCTGTTACAGAAAAAGTAGGATATCCCTTAAATTCATATGTCATTTTTGCAATTGACATCATTTCTTCTACTTCTTTTTTTAGTCCGCATCTACTTGATCGTAATACACATCCAGAAGTTTCTGCATAATTTACTGTTGTGAAAAATAAAATTATTAGAGTAGCAAGAATTAAAATATTGTATAAAAATTTCTTTTTCATATATAACCTCCTTTTTTATTATTTATAAACATTGTATCACAATATTTTACATTTTCTAAAAATATCACTTTTTGTCTAAAAAATTTTTAATATATTTTATAGTATCGAAAAGTACAAATTTATAATTATAATAAAGAAAAAGAAGTTCTGTAAATATGAAAAGTAAAGATTTAATAATATTAATTTCGCTTATATTCAAAACACTACTACAAAAAAATCAAAAGATGATATTTTCTTTTAATTTTTAATATTAAGTGTCATTTTTATTTAAAATATGTTTCTACTTTTCCTTTTCCGTCTTCTGAAATAATTTTAACTATAGCTCCATTTACCATATTCATTTGTGGTGATACATGTCCTATATCTACATCACAAATAATTGGTACTTTTAATTCTTTTAAAGCATCTATTACTGTTTCATTAAAAGTAATATCATAATCAGTTCTAATCATAAGTGGTCTTCCAAATATAATTCCGATTGCAATATTTAAAATAATCTGCATTTTTCATTTGCCACAATACTCTAAATAATTCTGGAGTATTCATTTCAAAACATTCTAAAAACCAGACAAAACCATCTTCTTTGTATTTTTCTAAATAATTTGAAATATTATCGTATTTTGTCCCTATAAATCCTTTTATACAGTCTAAACATCCACCTAAAGCTCTTCCTTGCATCTCTATTCTTTTCTCACCAGTTACATTTTTCCATTCAACTTTTTCTGTTACATTATATGGTGCATACGGATTTTCATTGTCTTGCCATTCCTTTTCATACATCTCAAAAGAATTTTGTACAATTTCTTTTCCTGAAGATATTTCTAAGGCATCTACTAAGCTTCTATGTAGGGGCTTCATTGCATAATCTTTTACAGTTTGACCATATATACTTGGAATATCTAGCATTGTATTAAATAAAAAACTTATCCCTGTAATATCAGAATATCCTTGAAGCCATTTAGGTTTTAAAGTTTTTATTTTTTCAAAATCTAAATAATCTAGCATTTCGCATAAAAAGTCTCCACCTGTAGCAAAAATAATTAGTTTCACTTCTTCATTTTCTAGAAGTTCCATAAACTCTTTAGCTCTTCTATCTGCTGATGTACTTCTTCCTTTTTCCTCTTTTCTTACACTAGCAGATTCTAAAACTTTGTATCCCATACTTTTTAAAGTGTCTATTGCCAAATCTAATTTTCTTATTTTTTCTGGCTTTGTTATTCCTCCTGATGGTGCACATATTCCTATAGTATCTCCTTTTTGTAAGTTTTCTGGATAATTCATAGGCTTTTTTCTCCTTTATTTATATATGTAACTATATTCTTACTTTATCATATCTAGTATTTCACTTTTTAAAGTTTTTACCATCTCTTCTTGTTTTACTTTTCTAATTATTTCTCCCTTTTTAAACAATACACCTTCTTCTTTTCCACCTGCTATTCCTATATCAGCTTCTTGGGCTTCCCCTGGTCCATTTACTCCGACATCCCATTATAGCTACTGTTATATTTGAATTTATACCTTGAAGGAATTCTTCAATTTCTTTAGCAATTGGAATTAAATCATATTGTATTCTTCCACAAGTTGGACATGATACTAGTGTAGGACTTTTATATAATCCAAAATTTTTTAATATCTCTTTACATACTTTTATTTCTTCTACAGGATCATCTGACAGAGATACTCTTATAGTGTCTCCTATTCCCTGTCTAAGTAACACTCCGAAGTCCTATGCTTGATTTTATCGTTCCACTAAAAGCTGTTCCAGCTTCAGTTATTCCTAAATGTAAGGGATAGTTAAATTCTTCTGCTGCTTTTTCATATGCTTCTACACACATTTCTAAATTTGAAGCTTTAAGTGATATTGCTATATCATAAAAATCTAGTTTCTCTAAAATTTCAACATGTCTTCTTGCACTTTCTATCATTGCACTACTACAAGGTTTGCCATACTTCTCTAATAGTTCTTTTTCCAAAGAGCCACCATTTATGCCTATTCTTATAGGTATATTATTTTTCTTGCAAGCTTCTACAACTGCTTTTGTTTTTTCTTCATCTCCTATATTTCCTGGATTTATTCTTATCTTATCTACTCCGGAATTTATTGCTTCTAAAGCAATTTTATAGTCAAAATGTATGTCTGCAACTATTGGAATATGTATTTGCTTTTTAATATCTTTTATTGCTTTTGCATCTTCTATGTCTAAGCATGCAACTCTTATAATTTCACATCCTGCTTTTTCTAACTCCATTATTTGTTTTACTGTAGAGACTACATCTTTTGTTTTTGTATTACACATAGACTGTATAATTACCTTATTTTGTCCGTCCTATCTGAACATTTCCTACTGTAAATTTTCTTGTATCATTTCTTGTATACATTTTTTACCCCCTTTTAGAAAATGTATGTATTGTTATTCTATCATAAAAATTATTTTCATTTGTGAATTCTGTGTAATTTTTATAATAATAAAAGTTAATATAAATATTTTATTTCCAAAACCAGATGGTGCAGCCCTAGCTATGTTTTGGACAATAAAATATTTCATATTAACTCTAAAATTTTTTTATAATAACTTTTATTATACTTATTCTATTCCATTTTCTTTATTCAAAGCTTTTTCATAATTAGTATATAATTTATCAAAAACTTGTCTATAATCTTCTTGTTCTTTATGATTATTTAAAAAATCTATGCACTCTTCATATTTTTCTGTAAATATTTTTATAAGTCTTTTTCTTAATCCCTCTCTATCAATTGTGTTTGGTGCTTCTATCATACTAATAAATCTTATTATTGTTTCAAAATACTTTCTATAACAATCTAATACTAAATCATTTAAATTTTTCTCTTTTGCTAAATCTTTGCAATATTCTATTCCATCTAGCATTAATAATCTTTCCATACTAAAGGGTCTACCCAAGGTACTATTCTTTCTTTGAACATATACATATTGAACCTTATGAAGTTTTAAGTTTCTTTTTGTATTGCAGTAAAGCTTATACATGGTTCCCCATTCTTCATATATTCTTACTTCTGAAAAACGTATAGTATCAAACAAATATCTCTTATATATTTTATTTACTTTTACTATAGTCTCTAAATACTCTGCAAAATCATCACCAAATAATTTTCTAAGTCCACCTACATCATCAAAAAGTTCAATATCTTTATCTGCAATATCAAATTCTTCTAGATATACTAGACGCTTGTCCTCTTCTTCTTTTACTTTTATCATTGAACATTCTGTTATATCTGTATCATATTTTATTGCAAGTTCATAAAGATTTTTATAAAAATCTTTATTTATATAGTCATCTGGATCTGAAAATCCTATATACTCTCCTTTGGCGCTATCCAGTGCAACATTTATTGCACTTGCTTGCCCGCCATTTATCTTGTGAATAACTTTTACTCTAGAATCTAAACTAGCATATTTATCACAAATACTTCCACTTTTATCAGTTGAACCATCATCAACTAATATAATTTCTAAATTTTTGTAAGATTGATTAATTACGGAATTTACAGACCTTTCCAAATATTCTTCAACATTATATATTGGTATTATTACACTAATTAATTTATTTTCCATATTTTATCTTAGCTCCTATTTTGTACATATTTTATTTTTTACATATTATATTTAATTATTCTAAACTTTACAATGTAAAAATCCTGCTTCCATATTTGAATTTTATATTTATTATACAAAAGAATACTCAACTTTTACAACAGCATAATATTTATTATCTATATCATGTATTTTCTTCTTTACTTCTTTTTCTATATCTTCTCGTTTTCTTTTTGTTTCATTAGTCACCACCAAATCAAATATTAGATTTACTCTTCCGCCACCATCAGTCATTCTAAAATCATGAATCGAAAATTCTTCATCTATTTCTTTTACTATATTTTCAACCATATTCTTCATTTTTTCAATTTCTTTGTTTCCAACAGCAATTGGATCCATATGTATGGTTGTTATAGTACCAAATTTTTTATACATTTCTTGTTCAATTTCATCTATAACATCATGTGCTTTACATATATCACTGTTTTCTGGAACTTCTGCATGAAAGGATACTATTTTTCTACCTGGTCCATAATCATGTACCATTATATCATGTATTCCAACAATTTCTGGATAGTTTTTAATGAATTCATAGATTTCATTTATAAATTCACCATCTGGCTTTGTTCCAATTAATATATCAATCATTTCTTTTGTAGCTTTAAAGCCTGTTACTAAAATAAATAATGATACTAATAAACTTACATAACCATCTATTGTTATTCCAAATACTTTTGCTACAATTGCAGAAATGAAAACCACTAGTGTTGATATAGTATCAGATATACTATCATAAGCAGAAGATTTTAAAGCAGAAGAATCAATTGTTTTTGCAATCTTTTTATAAAATAAGAATAACCATAATTTTGCTAATATAGCAATTATTAATAATACTATTATTATAATGCTTATATTTGGAATTTCTGGATGTATTATCTTATCTATAGAACTTTTAAATAATTCTAAACCTACTAGTATTATAAATATATCTACTATAAAACCTGTTATGTATTCCATTCTTCCGATGTCCCCATGGATGATCAGAGTCCCCTTGTTTTTGTGAAATTCTAAATCCCACAAAGGTTATAACAGAAGAACCTGCATCAGTAACATTATTTAAAGCATCTGAAATAATTGACATTGAGCCAGATATTATTCCTATTATTAATTTACTTATTGACAATAAAATATTTACTATTATTCCTGTTATACTAGCAAGCATAGCATATTTTCCTCTTACCTTTAGGTCTGTAACATTGTTTTTATCTTTTATAAACAATTTAATTAACAAATTTGTCATATCAATATATTTTCCTTTTTATTTATTTTTTAAGCTTTTATAATTATGTCATATTTTAATTTTATAAAATTACATCTCTTTTTAGTAAAGAATTTTTTACTACTCCTAATCCTAAAAAATCTTCATTTTTTCCTGAATAAATTCTATATATGTTTTCTTCAAGTTCAAAAGTAAGCATTACTCCATTTAAAAATAATTCTTTTTTTCTTTCATTTAATATAATTTTTGGATTTTCCAAAAAAATGTCTTCTACAGTATATATGTAATTTTCTTTTTCAATTTCTACTAAATCTTTATTTAATATCTTATTCTCTTCTAGCTGTTTTAGTGTCACTGAGTTTTGAATTTCAAATCTATCAACTTTAGTTCTTGTTAATTCCTTCATATATCCGAACTGTTCCTAATTTTTTAGATATATCTTCACACAAAGTTCTTATATATGTACCTTTAGAACAAGATACTTCAAAAGTAATTTCATTTTGAGCTTCCTCTACTTTTTTTAAATTAATTTTATATATATCTATTTCTCTTTCAGGAACTTGCACCTCTTTATTTTCTCTTGCATATTCATAAAGTTTTTTTCCATTTACCTTTATTGCAGAATATATAGGAGGTTTTTGTTTTGATTTTCCCCAAAAGCTTTTTAATATGTCTTCTATTTTTATATACATACCTTCATCATTTTTTATATATATTTCTGATGGTACTTCTTTATTATATATTATTTTTCCCTCTTGATCTCCTGTATCTGTTTGCTCTCCTAATTTTATTGTAGCAACATAAGTTTTATCATGCTCTATTAAATATTTAGAAAGCTTTGTACTATTGTTTAGTAATATTGGTAATACTCCTGTTGCCATAGGATCTAAAGTTCCTGTATGTCCCGCTTTTTTTATATTTAAAATTTTTTTTACTTTTGAAACTACATCTTGAGAAGTATATCCTTTTTCTTTATTTATTAGCAAAATATAATTCATTTTATGCTCCTTAAGACAAAAGTTTTTTTGTACTTAAAAAGCAGGTATAAAAGTCTAATTTTATACCTGCTTTTCTAATCTCTCTTGAATTTTTAAGACTTATTTTAGATATTTTATTGTTTCTTCTATTATTGCTTTTTTGGCTTCTTCTAAGGTCATATTTAAACTTACTCCAGCAGCTTTAATATGACCTCCACCACCAAATAACATACATACATCTGCAACATTTACATAGTCATTTGATCTTAATGATGCTTTGTATCCTTTTTCTTTTTCATATAAAAATATTGATACTTCAACACCTTCAATATTTCTTCCTATCTCAACAACACCATCATGATCACCTGCAAGAACACCTATTTTTTTGTCATCTTCTTTAGTCATATATGTAAAAGAAATTTTGCCATCTGCTAGAAGTTCTAATCTATCCATAGCTAATTTTTGAACTTCAAATTTTGATTTAGTCATTGTAAGCATTGATTCTTTATATATTTTAGATACATTTATTCCTTTTGAAAGTGCCCATGCTGCAAATTCAAAACTTTCAGTTGTAGTACCTGAATTTTTGAATCCACCTGTATCAGTTATTATTCCTGTTAATAAACAAATTCCTATTTCTTTTGTTATTTCAATTCCTAAATATTCAAAACTTGAAACTAAAATTTGACTACAAGCTGGTGATACATGATTTACTATATTATAATCTCCAAACATTGAATTTTTGCTATGATGATCAAATTCTACTTTAACTTTAGCATTTTCAAAGTATTCTTTATAATCTAAATTCACTCTATTAATATCTGGACAATCTACTACTATAGCTAAATCATAGTTTTCTATTGAGGGCTCAGCTTTTATATCTTCTGCTCCTGGTAAGTATGAGAAATTTGCTGGATATTCTTTCATAACCACATCTACAACATCTTTTCCCATATTTTTTAATGCTAAACACATTCCTAAACTACTTCCTATAGCATCTCCATCTGGACTCTCATGTGATAAGATTAATACTGTATCTGCATTTTTCATTTCTTTTAAAATTTCATCTAAAGTCATACTATTCTCTCCTTCTATATAACTTTTGTACAATTTCTATATTATTAAAGTATATATGTTATGTGTACTTTTTATAACTATTTTTTCATATCTTTTGTTATATCTTTTAATATTTCATCAATTTTTGCTCCATATTCAATTGATTCATCAAATTCAAAAATTATTTCTGGAGTTGTTCTTAAATTAACTTCTCTAGCCACTTCTTTTCTTATAAAGCCACTAGATTTTTTAAGTGCTGCTAAAGCATCTTTTTTATTTCTTATATTTATCATACTTACATATACTCTAGCTATACTTAAATCTGGACTAGTATTTACTTTAGTTACAGTTATTAATCCTCCTTTTAAACTTGGATCTTTAAGTGAATAACTAATAACTTTACTTATTTCTTTTTTTAACTCCTCGTTAATTTTATTCATTCTATTGCTATTGCTGGGCATAAAATAACTCCTTTCTCATTATAGGAAGTTCTCAAAAGGACTTTACATTTTGAGAACACTTAGAGTTGTAATAAGCAAAGCTTTAACAGCTCCAGCTTATTTTACTTCTTCCATAATGTAAACCTCTAAAGTATCTCCTTCTTTTAAGTCATTATATCCTTCTATTTGTAATCCACATTCATAACCTTTATCAACTTCTTTAACATCATCTTTAAATCTTTTTAAAGAAACTAATTTTCCATCATGTAAAACTATATTATCTCTAATTACTCTTATACCTGCATTTCTTGATACTTTACCAGTAAGAACATAGCTTCCTGCTATTGTTCCTACATTAGAAACTTTAAATGTTTGTCTTACTTCTGCTGTTCCTATAACGACTTCTTTAAATACTGGATCTAGCATTCCTTTCATAGCAGCTTCTACATCGTTAATAGCATCATATATTACAGAATATTGTTTTATTTCTACTCCTTCTTTGTCTGCTATTGTTTTTGCTATAACTTCTGGTCTTACATTAAATGCAATTATAATAGCATTTGAAACTTTAGCTAAAGTAACATCAGTTTCTGTTACTCCACCAACATTTGAGTGTATAACTTTTACTCTAACTTCATCATTAGAAACTTTTTCTAATGATTGTTTTAAAGCTTCAACAGAACCTTGAACATCTGCTTTTACTATTAGGTTTAGTTGTTTTAAATTCTCACTTTCAATTTTACTAAATAAATCATCTAAAGTTACAACAGAAGCCTTTGAAAATTCTTTTTCTTTTTCTTCATATCTTCTCTTTTCAATTAAATGTTTTGCTGTTCTTTCATCTTTTACTTCATAGAAAGTATCTCCTGATTGAGGTACAGTAGTTAAACCTGTTATTTCAACTGGCATAGATGGACCAGCAAATTTAACTTTTTTACCTTTATCATTTTGCATTGTTCTTATTCTACCTATTGAAGAACCAACTATTATAGTATCTCCAACATCTAATTTTCCTCTTTGTACAAGCATTGTAGCAACTGGTCCTCTTGATTTATCAAGTCTTGCTTCTATAACAGTACCTTTTGCTTGTTTTGTTGGATTTGCTTTTAGTTCTAATACATCAGCTTCTAATAATACCATTTCTAGAAGATTATCAATTCCCTCTCTTTTTTTAGCTGATATTGGAACATATATTGTATCTCCACCCCAAACTTCTGGTACTAATTCATATTTCATTAATTCTTGTTGAACTTTTTCAAAATTAGCATCTGGTAAATCCATTTTATTTACTGCAACAATTATAGGAATATTAGCAGCCTTTGCATGGTTTATAGCCTCAACTGTTTGAGGCATAACTCCATCATTTGCAGCAACTACAAGGATTGCTATATCTGTTATTTGTGCTCCTCTAGCTCTCATACTTGTGAAGGCTTCGTGTCCTGGTGTATCTAAAAAGGTTATATCTCTATCATTAATTTTTACCTGATAAGCACCTATATGTTGAGTAATACCACCTGATTCTCCTTCAATAACATTTGTACTTCTTATAGCATCTAAAAGAGAGGTTTTTCCATGATCTACGTGTCCCATTACAACAATAACTGGTGGTCTTGGTTTTAAATCTTCTTCTCTATCTTCTGTTTCATCTATAAGTCTATCTTCATCTGTTATAATATTTTTCTTTGTAACATTTATTCCATATTCTTGTGCTATTAAATATGCTGTATCAAAATCAACTTCATTATTTATTGTTGCCATTATTCCTAGATTTAATAATTTTTTTATAACATCACTACTTGTTATTTTCATTTCTACTGCTAAATCTTTTACTGTAATTGTATCTGGAATAGCTATTTCTGTAAGTTTGAATATTTTTTGCTTATTTCTATTTTCTTGTTTTTGATTTTTCTTCTTTCCTCTTCTTCCTCTTTCTGTACTTAAATCATAGTAATCTAACATTTCACCTTCATTAAACATATTTGAAAGTTTATTTTGTTTTTTAAGATTATTTAATTTATCAGAATCAAAATCTCCAGTTGCACCTTTTCTATTAACTTTTTTAGGTCTTTGTTCTTCTTGTTGTCTTTGATTTTGTTTCATTTTATCTTTTGCTTTATTAGAATATTCTCTTATATTCTCTTTTTCTGCAGGAATATCAATCTCCATAATATTTTTTATTTTTTTATCTATACCTTTATCATCTAAAGATTTTCTATTATTATAAGAATTATTTGAATTACCATTATTTCTATTATCTCTTCTTTGATTATTAAATCCTGAGTTTCTTTGATCGTTATTATTATATTGTCTTTTTCCTGAATCTTCTCTGTTATTATTTTTTCTATTTTCTTTATTAAAATGAGGGGTTCTATCTTGTTTTGGAGCTACTGTAACTTCAGAATTTTCTTCTGTTTTAACTTTAGCTGGCTTTTCCTCTTTTACTTCTACTTTTTTAGTTTCCTTCTCTTGTGGTACTTCTTCTACCTTAGCAACTTTTTCTTCCTTTTTCTTCCCAAGTCCAAAAAGTTCACTTACTGTAAGTGGCTTTACAGTTTTTTCTCTATAAACAATATTATAGTCTTTATTTCTTCTATTTTCTATAAAGCCAACATCCTTTTTTCTTGATTGTTCTTTCTGTCTTTGTTCTTCTTCTTTCTTTCTTTTTTCTTCTTCCTCATTATTAATAATAACAGCT
>JAAVXQ010000086.1 GCA_022790685.1 Clostridia bacterium | reverse complement strand
CCAAAAAAGACGTTTTAGAGCGTCTTTTTTTGTTTCAATGTCCACGTGTAAAATGCATAAAATAATCATTTTACAAAAAGAAGATGAAGTATTAAAATAGTTTAAAATGCAAAATTGTCAACAATTTTGGCAACAAAAAAAATCGTGTTGACAATTTGTTGATAAAATAGCTTTGTATTCTTACAGTATTAACCAATTTAGGTGTTGATAATTTATATGCTTTACATAAAAATATCAAAAAGTGGAGTGCAAGTGGTGATTTTTTAAAAAATATTATTTAACATTTTATATAATTATTGAAAAATACATAAAAATATATAATGGGAAAAGCAGTACTCATAAAATGAATACTGCTTTTTTGTGGGTCACTTCAGTGCTATAACATACTAGAGTACTTTCTTCGAAAGAACTCTGTATGATCAGGGGAATTCCCCTAATAACCCCTTGGACTTAATTAATTTAGTAATATTTAAGTTTTTTCAAAACTAAATATTAAAATTAATTAAGTATAAAATAATCTCCGAAATATATTTCAAGTATATTCGTTCGCTTATTTTATTTACTAAAATTCAAGTTTGAAACTGAATTTTAGTAGGAGAATAATTATAAATAATTATTCTTTTTTAGCCATACTTCGTTAGAATAATTAAGTAATGCATAAGTAGGAGATAGAGCATAAATAATCGCCGTCCTTTCTATTAAAATTTAGATGCTTACGCCAGAGAAAAAATTTTGTTTTTTGTGAAAAAGTAGTAATGAATAACGTTGAAAACGTTTGAAAAGTGTTGAAAAAGGTTGAGAAAAAGCTTTATAAACGCACGAAATACACAAAACATAAAATGCTTTGTGTATTTTCTGATACAAAATTATTCAATTATTTTAAAATTTCTTGACACATATAAAGCTACGTTTAAGCGCAATTATACAATATATATTATACCATAAAATTATGTTAACTTCAATAACTTATCTCTAACCAAAATCATTAAATAGTGAATTGAAAAAAATCTAACATTTTTATATAATTTAGTCAGATTTTTAAAAAATATATAAATATAAAATAGAAAAAATCTTGATATGCTAGTAAAGTTATATATTTAGTTTTTATAAGAATACAAAATTGCAGTTCGATTATTAATGTGTTTTTTTAAGTATAATATAATCAATTTAAGGAAAGGAGAAGCAATATATGTCAAATAAAGAAATGTCTAGTACATTAAAAAAAGTAATAAACTATATAGAAAGCAAAATTAAAAATGAAGAAATTATAAGTAATAAGAATATTGCTAAATATGTAGGTTATGATGAACAATACTTATCTAAAAAATTTAAAGATACTTTTGATATGACAATGCAAAAATATATTACTAAAAGAAAAATGGATTTAGCATCAAGAGATTTGTTAGAAACAAATAATTTAGTTAGGGCAATAGCTTCTAAATATGGATACAGTGAAGATGGTTTTATTAAAGCATTTACAAAATTTAATAAAATTACGCCAAAACAATTTCGAAAAAATGGAGTAATGCGAAATGAATTTAGTAGAATAACAATTTGTGATGATTATGAAAAAGAATTAGCAAACTTTTTTAAATTTGAGTCATATGACATAAAAGAAAAAAGTGAAATAAAACTTATTGGAATAATTGAAAGTTCAGAATTTATGAATCTTGATTTTTATATGGAATGTATGTATTTTATAGAAGATAAATTGAAAGAAGAGTTGGGAGAATGTGTAAGTGATAACTTTATTGAATTAAAACAATTTCAAGAAAACCATTTTGAATATATGCTAGCAACTATATATAATGAATTTGATGAATATTCAAATTCATTAGAAATAAAAACATTACCAAGACAAAAATGGCTGATAATTAAAGGAAAAAGCTTTTCCAAAAAAGAAGCTATTGAGTATTCAACTTCTTATGGTATTAATAAAATATTGCCAAATTTAAAAAAATATAAAGAAGACTTAAATAGTTATATTATAGCTTTTGATAGGTATAATTTTGTAGAATATTATGAAGAATTAACTGAAGAACCAGTAAAATTAAATGTAGGAGTTGAAGTATGGATACCTATAATAGAAAAATAATTGCTTCAGACTTTATAACAATATCTGAATTAGGAATATTGTTTTTAGAATTAAAGTATAAAAATATTTCTATGACAAGCTATGGAACATATCAAAATAGAATTCGAATAATTAATGAATATTTTGGAAATGTAACATTAAATAGTATTACTCAATGTAATATAAAAGAATTTGAATATTATTTAATTAATAAGAAAAAATGGAAGTATATAAAAAAACCAAGCAATTATTCTGTAAAAATGATAATAAATACTTTACGAGAAGAATTAAATAAAGCAATTAGCTGGAATCTAATAAAAGAAATTCCACAAAATAAAAATACTAATATAGTATTTACGAAAGATGAATCTCAAATAAAAAATATTAATGAGTTACTAATAGAATTAGAACAAAAAAGAGCTTTAAACAAAATAGAAAGTATATTTAAATTGTGAGGTGTATATGAAAAAAAGAGAAGTATATAATGGTTATAAAGAAAAATATATGAATGGAAAAGAATTAAAAGAATTTTTATCAGATGCATATGAGACATTTGGAAGGCATCATCAACAAGTACATAGTACAAGAATAAATTTTAGGTATTTTCCCAAAATAAAAGATGATGAAAATTATAGAATATTTTTAAATGAATATTTTATCAAAATTTTAACTGCAGATAATGATGAGAGTTTATATTTTATTGGATATACAAAAGAAAAACCAAAATGGGCAAAAGATTAATTGAATATTTAAATAATAATTATTAAAGCATAAAGTCTTTAAAAAAAAGATAAAATATGATAAAATTTATAAAATAAAAAACAAGGAGGAATTAACTTGGAACTTTTTAATGGCGAAAAATTTATTAATAAAAAATCTGAAATAGAAAAAGCACAAAATGATAATGATGACAAAATAAATAAAAAATATGATAGTGGAGAAGTGAGAATCGTTACTGAACAGGCTAGGTATCCTTTACCAACTTTGAAAGACATGTTTTCAGATAATAAATATAATTTACATCCGGATTTTCAAAGAAGAAGAAGATGGAGTCAAGAAAAGAAATCAAAATTAATAGAATCTTTTATTATTAATGTACCAGTTCCACCAGTATTTCTATACGAAATCGATTATGCTAATTTTGAAGTTATGGATGGTTTGCAAAGAATAACTACTATTATAGATTTTTATAAAGACTTATATGTACTTGAAGGATTAGAGGAATGGAAAGAACTAAATGGCAAAAAATATAGCGAATTACCTATAAGGATTAAAGAAGGTATTGATAGAAGATACTTATCTTCTATTATTTTACTTAAAGAATCTGCAAAAGATGATGTTGAAGCAGATAGATTGAAAAAAATTGTATTTGAAAGATTGAATAGTGGTGGTGTAAAATTAACAGCACAAGAAACAAGAAATGCATTATATGATGGTAAATTAAATAAATTATGTTTAAAATTATCTGAAAATAGTAAATTTAAAAGAATGTGGAATATAAGTGATGATGTTATAGAGGAAAATACAGATGAAGATTATTATGAAATTGATAATAACAAATTATATAGAGATATGAGTGATGTAGAATTAGTGTTAAGATTTTTTGCTTTTAGACATATTAATCAATATACAGGAAGGTTAGATTCATTTTTAGATAATTTTTTAAAAACAGGAAATTCATTTTCTGAAGAAGTATTAAATAATTATAAAAACTTATTTAATAAAAATATAGATTTAGCAGATAAATTATTTGGTGAATATGCATTTAGACAATACAAAAAAATAAGAAGTAAAGACAAATGGTCTGAACCAACGAGAACTGCATATGACCCTATGATGTTAGCTCTTATAGATTATACTGAAAGTGATTTTGATTTTGATAAAAAGACTCAAGAGGATAGAATTGAACTTTTAAGTAAATTATATGAAGAAAATGTGAATAAATTTGATGGAAAGAGACAAAGTAAATCAGAAATAAATGAAAGAATGGAAATACTTAAAGGATTTTTAAACGATTTAAAAAAGGGAGAATAGATGTTAGAGGATATAAAAAAAGAATATATGACTTTTTGTAATAGATTAGAAGCTATAAAAGAATATATTAATTTATTAGATTCTGAAAAAAATTTTGTAACACTTGCATCATGTGATAAAGAATTAGAAGAAAATGAAAAGCTAGCTAATATTATACAATCAATAAAAAATAATACTAATTCTCAAGTTACTTATAATGCTATTATAATAAGTTTATATAGTTGTTATGAAAATTTTATTGATTGTATTTTAACTAAATATTTAGAATTAATATCTCAACTAGGAATTTCCTATGATAAATTACCATCTAAAATTTTAGAAACACAACAATATCAAGTTGGATTATTTTTATCAAATCCACAAAGATATAGTAACGTGGATTTTAAATGCTTGGATGTTATAGAGAAATATAATGCATGTTTAAAAGGAAATGATAATTATGAATTAAATACAAAACTTCTTTTAAATCATTCGAATAATTTAGGATTAGAATCATTAAAAAATGTATTTGCTCAAATTGGAATATCAGATATTTTAAAAAAAATAAAGTGTACTGATAAATTTCTGAATTATTATATGAAAGAGAAATCTTTAACAGACAAAAAGGAAACTCAGAAAATATTATTATCAATAAAGGATAGTATGATATTTTATAATCTCCAAGATTTAGTTAATAGAAGAAATGAGATTGCACATTCATGGAATGAAGATGATAGATTAAGTATTCAATCAATAAAAAATGAATATATTACTTTTTTTCTTAGCATTGGAGAAGTAATTAGAGACGTTATAATGACAGAAGTTTATTTAGTTTTATATAAAAATGATTTGTTAAATGAATTTAAAACGATTCATAATGTTTATAATAATAGTATTGTTTGTTTAAACAATGAAAATCAAATACTGAAAAAAGGAGACTATATATTTGTTGTAAGTAAAATTCCCAAAATAGTAGAGATATCTAATATTCAAATTAATAATGAAGATGTAGAATATGTTGATGAAACTAATATTGATGTAGGAATTGAAGTTAATAGTAATATAAAAATAAGTAATAAATTTTATTATTATAAAGAACAAAAGGAGACTTAAATGAAAATAATTAGCTTATTTAGTGGTTGTGGTGGACTTGATTTGGGTTTTGAAAAAGCTGGATTTAAAGTAGCATTTGCTAATGAGTTTGATAAAACAATATGGGAAACATTTAAAATTAATCATCCAGACACAAAACTTATAGAAGGCGATATAAGAAATATAAAAGAAGAAGATTTTCCAGATGAAGTTGATGGAATAATAGGTGGACCACCTTGTCAATCTTGGTCAGAAGCGGGTTCTTTAAGAGGTATTGAAGATGAAAGAGGTCAATTGTTTTATGAATATATTCGTATATTAAAGAATAAACAACCAAAATTCTTTTTAGCAGAAAATGTTAGTGGAATGTTGGCTGATAGACATTCTAATGCAGTAAAACATATATTAAAATTATTTGAAGAATGTGGATATAATGTTTCTTTAACTTTAGTTAATGCAAAAGATTATGGAGTAGCACAAGAAAGAAAAAGAGTATTTTACATAGGATTTAGAAAAGATTTGAATGTAAATTTTATATTTCCAAAAGGCTCAACAGAAGATGATGATAAGAAAATAACTTTAAAAGATATAATATGGGATTTGAAAGATACAGCAGTACCTGCTGGAGAGAAAAATCATCATAACCCTTTAGCTATTAACAATAATGAATATTTTACAGGAAGTTATTCGCCAATATTTATGAGTAGAAATAGAGTTAAAGATTGGAAAGAACAAGCATTTACAGTACAAGCTTCAGGAAGACAATGTCAAATTCATCCACAAGCTCCTAAAATGATAAAAGTTGGAAAGAATGATTGTAGATTTGCAGAAGGCTATGAAAGTTTATATAGGCGTATGACTATAAGAGAAGTTGCAAGAATACAAGGATTTCCTGATTCTTTTAAATTTATATATAATAATACAAATGATGCATATAAAATGATTGGAAACGCAGTACCTGTCAATTTAGCTTATGAAGTGGCTTTAGCTATTAAGAAAACTTTGGAAGATAAGGAGAATTAAATGAGTGATAAAAGTAATAATCAAGGTAGAGCATTTGAATTTGCTTGTTTAAATGCTTTAAAAGATTCAATAAAAAAATATAGAAATGTAAAAATTGTAGAAAATAGTTGTTATCAAGCATCATTAAATGCATGGAATACACTTTTAGAAACAACAAAATCATTATATTATATAAGTGCAAAATCAATAATTTCAACATTGTTTCAATTAGAACCATTATTAATAGAAGATGATAACGATATTCTTAAATTAATGATTCAACCAGATTCTATGGGAGAATTAGGTGATGTTAGAGATATATTAGCTATTAGAAATAATATAAAATGGGAAATAGGTTTTAGTGTTAAACATAATCATTTAGCCGTAAAACATAGTAGATTATCAAAAAATCTAGACTTTGGTGAAAGATGGTATGGAATTAATTGTTCAGAGAATTATTGGAATGATGTTAGTAAAATTTTTGAATATTTAGAAAAAGAAAAAAATAATAAAACTTTATGGAGAGAATTACCAGATAAAGAATTAGATGTTTATGTTCCATTATTAAATGCTTTTGTTGAGGAAATTAAAAGAACTTATAAAAAAGATGAAAATTTACCCAAAAAGATGGTTGAATATTTATTAGGAACCTATGATTTTTATAAAGTAATAAGTATTGATAAAGACCAACTAACACAATTACAAACATTTAATATGAAAGGAACTTTAAATAAAAATAGTAAAAAACAAAAAGTTCAAATAACAATACCTGTTGTTAATTTACCTACTCGTTTGGTAAATATTGAACTAAAACCAGGAAGCACTAATAAAGTTGAATTATATTTAGATAACGGATGGCAATTTAGTTTTAGAATACATAATGCTTCAACAATTGTTGAACCAAGTTTAAAATTTGATATTCAAATAGAAGGAATGCCAACATCAATAATGTCAATTAATTGCTTATGGGCTAATGTGATGTTAGATAAAAATAATAAAAAATAATTTTAAAATAGTAATATATTGAAAGAAATTATTTATATGTATTAAGTAAAAAGGTTCAGTATATTGTACTGAATCTTTTTTGCTTAAGAAAGAATATAAAAATAAGATATAAGAGTTATTGTAATAAAAAATATCATAAGGAAGGGTTAAATGGGAAAGCTAGAATATAAATATAAAAAGAAAAAATGGTTTAGAGAATTTAAAAGCAAAGTTCTAAAAGTACATCATGAGTATTATGATAAAACTATATCAGAAATTTTTAACTTTGATTCAAATACATATATTTTTTGCATTACGATTTATGATGTTGTTGATAATAATCAAGTTAATAATCTTGTAAAAAATATTTATGAATTAAAAAAATGCAAAGATTTTAAAATAGAAGTTAATTATAGAAAAAAAGGAATAAAAAATATTAATTATATTAAACCTGAATTTGATCATACAGGTCATGGAATTTTTGCAAAAGTACAATTTTTAAATGATAATTTAATATCAAGTGTAGATATGGATTGGTCTCAAATTAATAATGAGGAAGCAATTATAGAATATGAAATTAGATTTAAAAAAGAAATAAAAAATTTTTCTGAAATACATGAGTTTATTATAGAAAATTATAAACAATTAAATAAAGTTAAATATTCGGAGTTTTATTTTAATATTGAACATTTCTTAAATGATGATTCTCAAAATATACAAATAGAGTTGAAATATTTTAGAACATTGCTTCAACAGAAATTACATAAAATTTTATCGTCTAATTATTCTAAAAAATATTTATTACCTATAAAGTATACATATTTAATAGATAAGAAAACTGATAGTGTAATGAAATATATAAAAGAACCGTTTTTAGAAGAATCATTTATTATAGATAAGGAACAATATTTAATTATAAATTCTATTGAAGATTATGAAGGTATTGAAATTTCTGAAATTATTTTTAAAAAGCAATTTAATCCAATAAGTATGACAGTATTAATGTCTAAATTAAGAATGACATTATATTATAAGATGTTTTATGAAATAGAAAAACAAGAATTAGAATTTAAAATTAGTAAATATTTAAATTCAAAAAAGTTTTTTATTAATTTTTGGGATTATAAATGGTTACTAAATAAAAAAAGAAGGCTAAATGAAAAGAGATTCTATAATATTAATACCAATTATGTATATAATGTAAAAGGATTTTCAGATAAAGAATTAAAATTAGCAGATGATGAACTAGTTAAAAATATATTAGAAGTTTATAACGAAAATATTGAATATATAAATAATCTTAATTTAATTAATTATAATATAATTGCATTTGTAATTTCTATAGTAGCTTTAATTATTTCGATTATTGTTATATTTATATAATATAAATTTTTATTGTCAACGCATTGCTCAACAAAATCAAAAATAAAACCTTGAAACCCTTGCAAAAAGCAAGGGTTTATTTTTATGCTTCTGGTTACCCGCTCCAAATAATAAAAAACACATCAAGCATTAAGTTATATATGTGTTTTTTATTTCTTATTTATTTAAAATTAAGTTGTATTATAGGATAAATATTTATCTTATGCTCAGGTATTTGAATTAGCAAAAAAATAATGAAAACTGGATATAATAAGCTAGTAGTTAAATTATCTTTTAAGACTGATAATATTACTATGGAGAATATAGAAGTAAAAAAATAACCCTCAAAACTGGGTTATTTTTTGCTTTGGAGCGGGTAGCGAGAATCGAACTCGCGCTATCAGGTCGGAAGCATGACATTCTACCACTAAATTATACCCGCATATGAACTACAAAAGTAATTATAACTTTTTTTTTATAATAATTCAAGTATTAATCTTTCTAAATATAATAAATGTAAGCTAAAATATGAATTATATGTGAAAATTATTTTAAATTAAAATAAAAAAGACTTAAATAATATTACTTTAAGTCTTTTTTATAGAAAATATAAGACAATTTTATATAGTTTTAAAAGGATATTAAAAATAAAAAAAGTACTTGCCAATATTTTTTCTATATAGTATAATTTAAAAGATTACCCATTATAAATATGTAAGGAGAATGATACCAATGAACCTAACAAGCAAAGAAAAATGGACAGTCAAACGGTGGCAAGGAGTAAAGCCTAAAATCATAGGCATTGGACTACTTGTTATCCTACTGTGTCTCATCAGTCCTGCAAGTACGAGTCAATCACAAAATATCGTGCAGGTACGTGCAGAGGCACAGAAAAATGCAGTATACCAATTCCCTAACAAATCTATGATCGAATCTAAACAGTTCTATCAGCAAAAAACAGATCTTTTCACAATTCGTGGTCAAACTAACAATTTTTTAGAGAAGTCGAAGGTTTAGGTGGTAATCGGTTATATATTGCCATGAGCATTGGGCCTACGATAAGAGAATTAGGAGTTGTTGGAGAAGAAAAAGAGGAGGTTATCACACAGGAAGAGGAAGTTGTCACAAAAGAAACACCAGAAGTGCCAGTTATATCTTCAGAAGGACCAGGACGTACATATTATTACACTGTAACTGATGAAGAAAAACTAGAAATGGCAATGATGGTGTATGCTGAGTCAAATAGTGAGCCTTTTAGAGGCAAAGTGGCGGTTGCAGCAGTAATTCTGAATAGGCTAGTAAGAGATCAGACGTCTATTCACGAGATTTTAACAGCACCTGGACAATTCACTGACAGTAGCTATGTAACAATGGAACTTTTGGAAAAATATCCTGATAATTATGAGGCTGTTGAACAGGCTCTTAAGGGATGGGATCCAACAAGAGAACTTTTTCCAGATGGAGCACACTTCTTTTATGCACCTAATGGGGTGAGTGAAGAAGCACAAAGAGCAAGGGATGGCGTTCCTACCTTAACCATAGGTAGACACAATTTCCATGATGAATTTGCTAAATAATGTAGGAGAGGTGACGTAAATTTTCCAAAAAGGATGAAAAAGCCGATATTAGTATAATAACTTTTGTCGGCTTTTTCGTCATTTAAAAAGAAATAATAGATTTTTAATAATATATGTGTTATACTAATTTACATAATGATTATGAATTTGAAAATTTTATGATAAATTTAATTATTTTATATTTTTAACAATATATAATATTAATTACAGAAGTATTTCAATTGTATAAAATTTAAAAAATAGTATTGATATAAAAGGAGAAAAAATGGTAGAATTAATATCATATTCGGAAGAAGAAACAAAAAGATTGGCGAAAAAAGTTGCAGAAAAGTTAAAAAAAGGTAATATTGTCGTTTTGACTGGGGATTTAGGAAGTGGAAAGACAAAATTTACTGAAGGAATACTTACATATTTTGACTTGCAAGAGGAAATTTCTAGTCCAACCTTCACAATAGTAAATGAGTACAAAAAAAATGAGGTTAATATATTTCATTTTGATGTTTATAGACTAGCAGATGTAGATGAGTTTTTGGCAATAGGTGGAGAGGAATATTTTGAAAAAGGAATATGCATAATTGAATGGGGAGAAATTATAGAAGAAATTTTGCCAAAAGATGCAATAAAGATAGAGTTTCTTAAAGATGAAAAGAATGAAAATATTAGAAAAATAAAAATTAAAAATTTTAATATATAGTTAAAATAATCCATATACTTAAAAGTTATCAAGATATGGGTTATATTTTGTGGAAAACGTATGTAAAAAAACATAGGAACTGTGGAAAACTATAAGTAAAATTAATTTTAAAATTAAATGTAGTAAAGGTGAAAAAATGAAGATATTAGCAATAGATACATCTAGTGAATTATGTAGTACATCAATACTAGAGAATGAAGTAGTTATAGATGAAAATAATTTGGACAATGGGAAAACACATTCTGAAAATTTAATGCCATTAATAGAAGAATTACTTTTAAGAAATTCTGTAAAATTGGCAGATATAGATTTAATAGCATGTTCTGTTGGTCCAGGGTCATTTACAGGAATTAGAATAGGAGTATCTAGTATTAAAGCAATATCAGAAGTGTTAGGAGTTCCAGTTGCGGCAGTAACTTCTTTAGAAACATTAGCAAGAAATGTTGAAAAAGAAAATAGTACAATTGTATCAATGATAGATGCAAAAAATGATCAAGTATATTGTGGGATATTTGATTCAAGTTATAATAAAAAAGAAGAATATATAGCAGATAATATAGAAAATGTTATAGAAAGATTAGAGAATTATGAAAATTTAGTATTTGTTGGAAATGGTGCAACTTTACATAGAGAATTGTTAGAAAGCAGATTAGAATGTTTAGAATTTGAAAATAATAATAGGCAATCAGCTATAAATGTTGGAAAGCTAGGCTATAAAAAGTTTAAAGAAAAAGAAGAAATTTTAAATGCAGATACAATTACTCCAATATACTTAAGAAAATCTCAAGCAGAGAGAATGAAAAATAAGTAAAAAGGATGAATTAATATGCAAATATCTAGAATGAATATAGAGGACTTAAAAAAAATTGAAGAAATATTAGAGGAAGAATTTGATAATTTTTGGAGTTATAATATATTAAGTGAGGAAATTTTAAAAAAGGATACGATATATGTTGTTGCAAAAGAAGGAGAAAAAATTTTAGGTTTTGCAGGAATTTGGATTGCACCAGATGATGTACAAATTACTAATGTGGTGGTTAGAAAAAACGAAAGAAAAAAAGGTATAGGAACTTTACTTTTAGAGAAAATAATTAAAGAAGCTGAAAAGACAGATAAAAAAGAAATTTTTTTAGAAGTAAATGAAAATAATTTTTATGCAATTAAACTATATGAAAAATTTAAATTTGAAAAAATTGGAGAAAGAAAAAAATATTATAATGGAAAAGATACTGCGATTATAATGAGAAAAAATATTTAATAAAAATTATAGTATAAATGTTACAAAAAAATAATACAAAATAATGCAAAAAAATCAATATTGTAATTGCATTATTTTTTTATTTGATATAAAATTACAATGTAAGTTTTATCGGAGGAAAAGTACTAATGAGAAAAAATAATGAACTAATGCCAAGAGATTTAAAAGATGTATGCAATCCAAATTTGTTTAAATTTGAAACTACAAAAGAATTAGTAGATACTACAGATTTGATTTATGGACAAGAAAGAGGAATGAAAGCACTTGAATTTGGTGTTGATATTGATGTAAAAGGATATAATTTATATTTAGAAGGTCCTACTGGAGTAGGAAAAACAATGTATACTAAAAAATTCTTAACACAAAAAGCTCTAAAAGATAAAGTACCAAATGATTGGTGTTATATTTATAATTTTGAAAATCCAAATGAGCCTGTTGCTGTATCTTTTCCAGCAGGTCAAGGAAAAGTCTTTAAAGATACTATGGAAAGTTTTGTAAAGGATATTAGAAGAGACATTAAAAAGACTTTTAATAATGACGATTTTGAAAAAGAAAAACAAATTATAAAACAGGAATTTGAAGAAAAAAGAGAGCTATTATTAGAAAAATTAAATAAAAGAACAATGGTACAAGGTTTTCAAGTAAAGTCTACCTCTAATGGTGTTTATATGATGCCAGTTTTAGATGGAAGAACTTTAGCAGAAGAAGAATTCGATAGTTTAGATGAGAATATAAAAAGAGAATTTGAAGAACGTTCTAATCTAGTTCAAGAACAGATTTTTCAAGCTTTAGCAGAAATTAAAGCTATAGAAAGAGAATCTGAAAAAAAGATAGATGAATGGCAATCTAATATAGCACTTATGACAATTAATGTGCATATAAATTCAATTAAAGCTAATTATAAAAGAAATAAAAAAATTGGAACTTATTTAGATGGAGTAAAAAAAGATATATTAAAAAACATTAGTTGTTTTTTAGCTCCAGATCAAGATTCAAAAGAACAACAAGCTCAAGCGGCTGCACATATGCAAAGACCAGAATTAAAAGAACCATGGCTTAATTATAGAGTAAATTTATTAGTAGATAATAGTAAACTTGAAGGTGCACCAGTTATTATGGATACTAATTATATGTATAATAATATATTTGGTGGATTAGAATATGAAAATCAATATGGTGCCTTAAAAACTGATTTTACAATGATAAAACCAGGATTATTACATCAAGCAAATGGAGGATATATTGTATTTCAGGCTAGAGATTTGCTTAATAATCAAGTTTGTTATGAAGCCTTAAAAAAAGCTTTAAAAATAAAACAATTATCAATAGAAAATATGGCAGAACAAAGAGGTGGAATGATTTTAGTTTCAATTAAGCCAGAACCAATACCATTAGATCTTAAGGTTTTATTAATTGGAAATTCAAATATATATCATACATTACTTTCTATGGATGACGATTTTAGAAAATTGTTTAAAATAAAAGTAGAATTTGAAGAAGATGCTCCAAAAACAGTAGATAATATTGAAAGATTAAGTAAATTTGTAAGAAGTTTTTGCGCTCAAGAAAATCTTTTAGATTTAGATAAAGAAGCAATGGCGAAAATTGTTGAATACACTTCAAAACTTTCAGGAGATAAAGAGAAACTTTCTACACAATTTAGTGAAATAGGAGAAATAGTTGGAGAATCATCTGAATGGGCAAAAAATGACAAAGCAAAAATAATAACAAAGGAATATGTGCAAAAGGCATTAAACGAAAGAATTGAAAGAATAAAGAAATATGATACTAGATATCTTCAGATGATAAAAGAAGAAGCTCTTTTAATAGATACGTATGGTTCAAAAGTTGGACAGATAAATGGATTAACTGTAGTTACAATAGGAGATTATTCATTTGGAAAACCTGCAAGAATTACAGCTAATACTTATATGGGAAAACTTGGAATTGTAAATATAGAAAGAGAAGTTGAAATGTCAGGTTCTTCTCACTCAAAAGGTGTTCTTATTCTTACTGGATATTTAGGAGAACAATTTGCACAAGATATACCTCTTTCACTTACTGCTAGTGTATGTTTTGAACAGTTATATGGAGGTGTGGATGGAGATAGTGCTTCAAGTACAGAGGCATATGCGATACTTTCTAGTTTATCAGGAATACCAATAACACAATCTATAGCAGTTACAGGATCTGTAAATCAAAAAGGTGAGATACAACCAATAGGTGGTGTTAATGAAAAAATAGAAGGCTTTTATCAAATTTGTAAGATGAGAGGTTTTAATGGAGAACAAGGTGTTATTATACCTAAACAAAATGTTAGAAATCTTCATTTATCAGATGAGATAATTGAATCAGTTAGAAAAGGAAAGTTCCATATATATTCTGTAAGTACTATTGATGAAGGAATTGAAATATTAACAGGAGTGCCAGCTGGTAAAAAGGATAAAAATGGAAAATTCCCACTTGGAACTATAAATTATTTAGCTTATGAAAAGCTTAAAAAATTTGCAAAAGATTCTATTAAAATAGAGAAATAAGATATAATTTGTAAAAAAATGAAAAACAATTTTAATTAAATATTAAAATTGTTTTTTTGTTTTAGCAGATAACCTATAAAGTGAAATTTTTAAATAAGATAAATGTGACAAATTTTAGATTTTATTAAAACATTTTGTTATATAAAAGTTATATAGTAGAAGTCTTGGTTTTCCTTTTTTATAAAGTTTGCATATAAAAAAATAGTTCTATTTTTATTTTTTTGTTATAAAATTGTTATAAATTTATTGCTAAAAAATAACATAAATGATAAAATATCATTGTGAAAAAATACGAGGTGGTTATTTTATATGGAATATTATTTAACAAATGAAGAAATAGAAGCTCTAAAAATATATAGAGGAATAAATTATGAAGCAATAAATCAAATGCTAACTAGTAATTCTACAATAGATATATCTTACATAAAAGAGCAAATAGAAGAAAATTCGACATTAAATTTATATTCAAAAGAAAATATAATTAAATATATGGCAATTATTAAAAGAGTATATGAATTAATGCAAAAAGTTTATTATTCTAAAAAAGGGCAATTAGAGGGTATTTTATATAGAGGAACAAATATGTTTGAGACTGAAAAAATAATGAATGAACCATATATTGATAGATTTTTAACTGCAACCACAAATAAAAATAATGCTAAAACAAAATTTGCATTAAAATGGGATACACCTGTTTTAATGAATATAGAAATTCCAAAAAATATACCATATATAAATACAGATGAAATTTTAGATTTAAATGGGGAAGAAGAATATATAATTTCTCCATTTACAATAATTAAAGAAATTAAAGAAATAGATGCAGAGGAAGTAAAAGAATATAAAGTTATTTTAGAAAAACAAGAATTAGAGAAATTATCAGTAGCCGAAAGAGAAGGCTTATATTCATATATTATGAATACTTCTGAAATAATTGATATAAAACTAAAAGAAATAATAGAATTAGATAAAATTAATTTTGAAAATTATGAAAATATAAGAAAATTAGAACAGTTATTAGGAAAGTATGAGTATGAATCAGCATCTGAAGAAGTAGATATTGATGATATAAATAGAATCAATAAACAATTACTTGAAATTAAAGATGATTGCAGACAAATAGATGTAGAGAAAAAAAATATTGAAAATTTTATAACTAATTGGAAAAGAAATATAGTTGTTTATTTGATGGCAGAATGTCAGGAAATAGAAGAAAAATATATAGTGGAATGTAATGAAGATATGAAAGATAATACAAATGAAACAGTAGGAGAAATCTTACAAAATGAAATAGAATCAAATATAGAAATTAATTCAGAAGAAAAAACAGAGGTAGAAAATAGCATTCAAACAGCAGAAGAGAATAATATAGAAACAGATAATATTTTAGAAAATGATATATCTAAAGAGCAAGTTAATGAAATTGATACTAATAATAAATCTGTAGAGGAATACAAAGAAGAAGGTGAGCAAAAGGATTTAGAAAATAGTAAAAATGAAATTATAGATGAAAATGATAAGAAATCAGTTACAAAAAAAGAATGCAGTGAAAATATTGAAACTTGTGAAAAACTATTAGAAAATATAAAGAATTTGATTTCAAAGCAACAAAATCATGCAAAAGTTGCAGGAAACTTAGGAACTACATATAGCGCTCTTAATAATGGCTTTGAAATGAAGAAAATTACTGAAGACTTAAGTGCTTTACTAAAAAATTTGAAATTGAAAGTAAATGCCATAATAGCTGAAAATGAAGATGAAGAACAATTAGAAGAAAAATTACAAAAAATTTCTGAAATTAATATTCAAATAAGCACATTATTTAATTATCTAAATAATCCAAAAAGTTCAATTGGTGTTGCTAACATAACTAGATTTGATGAGATGGCCATAATTGAAGAAAATGAACTTAAAAAGGGAATCTATCAAACAGTTAGAGATGTTATTGGAGAGGCTGAATTAAAGAAACTAAAAGAAGATTTAGAAATAATAGAAGATAAATCACCACTAGAAAAACTTATGGGAATATTTACTGGAAAAAATAAGCTAGATGAAATTATTGTAGAGCAAATTGAAATAAGACAAAATGCAATAAGAAAAACATTGTCACATAAGTTATCAGTAGCAAGTAGTTATAGTATACATGAAATTGTTGCTAAAATTAGAATGTTTATAAATGAAAATGATGATGATACTTTAGTTGAAAATGAAGTTTTAGATTTAGGGGAATTAGAAAAAGAACTTAAAAATAATTTCGTTATATCAGATACAAAAGTAGAATCAATCATTACTAGAAGAGATGGAAATCATTTACCAGCTGGAAGTAAAAAACTTAGTAAACGAGAAAGTTTAGAAGTTGATACTTACAGATTTTTAAATAAGTATGGATATGATTTAGATCAAAAAGATGAAGAAATAAAGTATCAAGATACTATGGCAAATGAAATCTCTAGAATCATAGAATATATTAATAGTTCTAATATATTATAAATTTAAAAATAAAAGGGGGATTAAAAATGTTTTGTAGAAATTGTGGAAAGGAACTACCAGATGGTGCTAAATTTTGTAATGGTTGTGGCACAAAAGTAGGAGAAGGAAATGTAACAAACAAAGAAGCAATAAAATCAGCTGATGATAAAGAAGTAATATATACAGTAAAGCCTACATACAAGGCAATATATATGCTTTTTCCAATGTTTATTACATTTTTAATAATTCTTGGATGTCTATCACCAGTAGCATTTATAGATTCGTCATCTGATGTAGGAATGGGAGTTTTAACATTCTTTACTATATTTTTTGTAGTAATAATATTATTGCAATACATATTCACTAAGAAACAATATGATGCTTATGAATATAATTTTTATAAGACTAAAATTGTTTATAAAGACGGTTTTTTAAATAAGAGCGAAAAAGAAGTAAAATATAAACATATTAGAGAAATTGTTATGAGTGAAACTCTTATTCAAAGACTATTTAAATTAGGTACTATAAGAATGTTTACAAATGCAGAATCTGGTTTTAGCAATGGTATTTTTATAATGAATGTTGCTAATTCAAAAGAAGTTTATGAAAAAATAAAAGAAATTGTAAATAAATAATTTTAGGGGGATATAAAAATGTTTTGTATTAATTGCGGAGCAAAAAATGAAGATGATGTAGAATTCTGTTCTGAATGTGGAACTAATTTAAAAAATGGTGAAGTTAAATCTGCACCTAAAGGAAATGAACCAGATAATAATATATTATATACTTTAAAACCAACATTTAATTTTGGTTATAAATTTATCGCTATTTTCTTTAACACACTTGTATATGCCCTTCTTATAGGATATATCTGTTCAGAAATTATAGTAGCTTTAGCTTTGTATATTCCAATAATTGGATTAGTTTGCTTGTTAGCTATATTATTTGTAACTTTTATAAGATTATTATTTGAAAACTTAGAATATAGTAAATTGGAATATAATTTTTATAGAACAAAATTAGAATACAAAGATGGATTTTTAAATAAACAAGAAAAAACTTTAAAATATAAAAATGTTAGAGAAGTTACAATGACACAAAATATTATTGAAAGAATTTTTAAAATAGGTAAAATAAGAATATTTACTAATGCAAGTAGTGGTGTAGCTTATAACAACAAAAATAAAAATATTAATGGTGTTGTAGTTCACTGTATAAAAAATGTAAATGAAGAATACAAGAAAGTAAAAGAACTAGTAGATAATGAAAATGAAGATTAATTTGTAATTAAATACTTTTTAAATACACTTTTAGATTACTAAAAGTGTATTTTTTTATTGTATAAAGCTTTGAAAAGTTTTATATTTTTGATGAAAAAAAGATAATATATTATTATAAATTTAGCCAAAAGTACTTGCAAATATTAAAAAAATTTGTTATAATACCTTCGTTATAAAATAACGCACATAGTTTCTAGTTTAAAATTGTGCTTTTTATAAAAGTGTTTTTAAATGTTAAAGAAATTATGGAGGAAAAACAAAATAAGGGAGGAAATTAAAATGGCAGTAGTTGCAATGAAACAATTACTTGAAGCAGGTGTTCATTTTGGACATCAAACAAGAAGATGGGATCCTAAAATGGCTGAATACATATTCCAAGCTAGAAATGGTATCCATATTAT
>JAAVXQ010000085.1 GCA_022790685.1 Clostridia bacterium | reverse complement strand
TTTATCTTTTCTTTTTTTTGTTTTTTCTTTTGTTCATACGATCTTTTTTATGCTTGAAATTGTTTCTATTTTGATTATCTAATCTATTATTTTCTTCGTTTACTATATTTCCTGGATTTTGTGTATCTTTTTCTTCATTATCTTCTTCTTCGTCATCTTCATCTTCTTCAAAAAGTTCTTCTAAGCCCTCTCCCCCAGTGACACTTTTTTCATTATTATCTTCTTCATCTATTTCCTTTTCATTATTTGGTATTATTTCTTCTACCTTAGTGCTATCTTTATTATCTATATTTTCTCTATTTTCAATTTCAACATTACTAATATTTTCTTCTTGTTTATTATCTGAAGTATTTTCTACACTATTTTCTATGTCACTATTTTGTAAATTATTTTCATTTTGCCTTTTCTCTTCTTCTTCTGCCGCTTTTAATAAATCATCAAATGTAACATCTTCACCATCTTCATCATCATATTCTTCATCATTTTCTGTAGGTATCAGACTTTCCTCATCATTATCTTCTTCATCTTCTTCTGATTCTTCTAATATATCTTCATTTTGTACAGTATTTTCAGGTATTTGGTTTTCTTCTTCACTACTTACTATTTCTTCCTTAGGCACTGTTTCTTTATTCTCAGTTCCATTGTTTTCAGAACTTAAATCATCTTTTTTAGTGTCTTCTTCTTGATTTTCTTCCTCTTCTTTTATTATATTAACATTATACTCAGGTGTACCCATCACTTCACTTTCAAAGTTTATACCATCAAATTCTTTAATTTTATCAACAATCATATCATTTTTGATGTTTACTATTGGTATATTTGCATATAATGCAGGTGCTTCATTTGTACCATCATCATTCGCCTGATTTGTAAGTCTAACATCTATAGCTGATTCATCTATAATTATGTATTTTTTAATAACATCTATAATTTCTTGTTTCATAAGTTCTAGAAAATCTGCTGATACATTTGCTCTATCTTGCATCAAAACCAAATGCAATCTTTCTTTAGCTGCATCTTTAGAGCCTAATTCTTTTTGCTCAGGTTTTACCATTCTCCTAAAAAAACCACCTATATTTTCAAACATTATTTATCCTCCAACTATTTTTCTAAGCTTTGCTAAATAAATTTTTTAATCTTGCAAAAAAACCTTTTTCTTTTCCAGGTACTGTTACTTCTATATTTTCTCCTAAAATTCTTTTTGAAATTTCTAAATAAGCTCTACCTGAAGGCGCCTTTTTGTTTGATATTACTGGTTCACCTTTATTTGTTTGAGTAATTATATTTTCATCATCTGGTACAACACCTATTAAGTCTATAGATAATAAATCAACTATATCATCTACATCCATCATTTCACCTTTTTTTACCATTCCAGGTCTTAATCTATTTACTATTAGCTCTGGATTTTTTATTTCTGAAGCTTCTAATAAACCTATTATTCTATCTGCATCTCTAATAGCAGATATTTCTGCTGTTGTTACAACTAATGCTCTATCTGCTCCTGCTATTGCATTTTTAAATCCTTGCTCAATACCTGCTGGACAATCTATTAAAATATAATCAAACTCTTCTTTTAGTTTATCTGTAAGTTTTCTCATTTGCTCTTCGTTAATAGCTGTTTTATCTTTAGTTTGTGCCGCTGGAAGTAAGAATAATTCCTTAAATCTTTTGTCCTTTATTAAAGCTTGTCTAAGTTTACATTTTTCCTCTATAACGTCTACTAAATCGTATACTATTCTATTTTCTAGTCCCATAACAACATCTAAATTTCTAAGACCAATATCTGTATCTACTAACGCTACTTTTTTTCCTGCTAACGCTAATGCTGATCCTAAATTTGCTGTTGATGTTGTTTTTCCTACTCCTCCTTTACCAGATGTTACAACGATAACTTCTCCCATTAATTTTCCTCCTTAACATTTTACAAATGTAACTATCTATTTAACACATATACTATATATGTTTTTTAGTAAAAAGTCAATGAATCTGAGATAATTTTGTAATATTTTTGTAACAATTTTTACTAGTTATTTTTTACAATCTTTCTCCTTACTATTTTCTAAAATATCTTAAAAATTTCTATATATAAATACATTTAAATTTGTCATATTAGTTTACTTTTAAATATTATTCTGTTATAATACGCTTGTTAAAAATCATATAGATTGGGGGGAACAGCAAATGGTGAAATACATTCTTTCATTCATTCCACTGGTAGGTACTTCTATAGGCTCTGCACTCGGCATCTGGAATAACTTCAAAGGTAAATTCAAAAAGGAAGAAGACTTCCTAGTGGCTGTTGCCACTGGAATCCTTGGATGTATTACTTTTGATTTATTCTTTGAATCTCTTGAGAATATCCGGAATTTAAGACTCTTTATAGGTATTGTAATTGGTTTTTTATTTATTTTTTTAATGAACATCTTTGCACACCATATTACAATATCAAAAAAGTCTAAACTCTTTTGGGCTATGCTTATTCACAACATCCCAGAAGGAATCCTTATCGGTATATCTCTTGTAGATACTTCCATCATAAAATCACTTTCCCTGATTCTCAGTATATCTTTGCAAAATATACCAGATGGTCTTGTGGTTTCACTTCCACTGGTTTCTGTAAAAGGGAAAAAATACGCACTTCTTATGGGAGTTTTGTCTGGTATTGTTGAGCCAATCGCAGCAATTTTAATTTTTTCTGCCAGCAATTCTAATTTTATATCTATACTCGAACCTTTCCTTATTGGATTTTCTTTTTCGAGCATTTTGATGATATTTTTAGAGTTGTTTAAGGAATGTAAGCACTTAAAAACCATTGGGGTCACAGCAATACTTACATATCTTTTTAGCACAGTTCTAACAGCATTCTAGGTTTCAAAACCAAAGGGAAAAACGGCAAATGTCGTTCTTCCCTTCATTCTTTTATTAAAATTTTAAATCCATTCCATATATTTTTTTACATAAATATTTTTTGCTATTAAAGCTACAAAACAATATAATATTGGTATTATTAATATAATTGGTATATACTCAATCGGAAGTGCTACTAGACCTATCATTTTTCCTAAAAAAGTTTTTGGTACTATTATTGCTAATATTGATATTGATATAGTTGAAATATAAACTAATTTTGATGCTGAACTCTCTAGTATTGGCAACTTTGCTGTTCTTATTATATGCATTCCTACTAAATTTGAAATAATTCCATATGAAAACCATATAGTTTGAAAAAGTGCTTTCTCATCTATTGTTAATTTAAATCCAAACCATAATATTGCAAAAATTATTAAATCAAAACAAGAACTAAGTGGACCCATAAATATCATAAATCTTTTTAAACTTTTTGTACTTAGTCGTTTTGGCTCTTTCAAATATTCTTCATCAACATTATCAAATGGAAGTGTTAACTGTCCTATATCATATAATAAACTTTGTACTAATAATTGTATAGGTGTAATTGGAAAAAATGGTAATAATACACTCGCTATTATTACAGACATAACTTCTCCAAAATTAAAACTAATTGCAAGCTTAATGTATTTAAGTAAATTAGCTAAAGTCCTCCTACCTTCTTTTACTCCATCTAATAATACATTTAAATCTTTTTCTAGTAATATTATATCTGCGGTTTCTTTTGCTATACTAACAGCTGTATCTACTGAAATACCTACATCTGAATTAGTAAGTGATGGACTATCATTTATTCCATCTCCCATATATCCTACAACATTTCCTTGTTCCTTTAGTACCCTTACGATTCTAGCTTTTTGAATTGGTGATAATTTAGTAAATACATTAGTTTTATTTAGTAATCTTTTAAGTCCATTATCTTGTAATCTATCTATTTCTGCTCCTGTAACCACCCTATCAGTATTTATATTTACTTTTTTGCATACACAAGTTGTTACTTCTGTATTGTCTCCTGTAAGAACTATAACCCTTATTCCCGCTTTATTTAGTTTTGATATTGCTATCTTTGAACTTTCTTTAGGAGGATCCAGAAAACCTATAAATCCAATTAATATCATATTTTTTTCATTTTCTACTGATAAATTTTCTATATTATTTACATCATTTTTTTGACAAACTGCAACTACTCTAAAACCATCACTATTCAGTTTTTTTGAAACTCTAATAATATTTTGTTTTATTTCATTTGTAAGAGGCTTTATTTGTGATTTATAATCGCATAATGTGCAAATACTTAAGATTTCTTCTACTGCTCCTTTTGTAATTAATTGTTTTTTTTCTCCATCATCTACTAAAATTGATAATCTTCTTCTTATAAAATCAAATGGTACCTCATCTATTTTTTTATATTTATTAGTGCAATATTCCAAATCATTTTCTAATCCCTTTTTTATTACAGCCTCATCAATATTTCCTTTTATTCCTGTTTGAAAGTATGAATTCAAAAATGCATGTTTCAATACTCTTGTATCTTCTTCTCCTTGTATATTTAAGTATTTTTCTAATACTATTTTATCTTCTGTTAAAGTACCTGTTTTATCTGTACACAAAATATTCATTGCTCCAAAGCTTTGAATTGAATCTAATTTTTTTACAATAGTTTTCTTTTTAGACATTCTTATAGCACCTTTTGATAGACTAGATGATAATATAACAGGAAGTAAAAGAGGTGTTATTCCAATTGCTATTGCAACAGCAAATGTAAATGATATTAATATACTATGTTTCCATGCATTTAATAAAAATACTATAGGTATCAAAATAATCATAAATCGTATCAATAATCGGCTTATACTCTCAATATCTTTTTGAAAGGAAGTCTTAGGTTTTCCATTTTTAAAAGTATCGGCTACTTTTCCAAAATACGAGTTATCTCCTATATATATAATAACAGCTGTTGCTGAACCACTTACTACATTTGTTCCCATAAAACATATTGTGTCTAAATCTGTTACAAACTCTATTTCTTCTTCATTTTTTATTTGACTTTCTACTGTTTTTTTTACTGAATCAGATTCCCCTGTTATTGAAGATTGTGTAACATATAATTCTTTTGACTCAATTATTCGTATGTCAGCAGGTATTATATCTCCTGCTGATATTTTTATTATATCGCCCACTGTAACATTTTTTATAGGAACATCTTCTTCTTTTCCATTTCTTATTACTCTTGTTTTAGTTTCTACTAATTCTTTCAATTTTTCAGCAGCTTTGTTTGATTTATATTCCTCAAAAAATTCTAAAAATGTACTTATCGCTACCAAAGCAAAAATAACTATAATATTTGCATAGTTTGGAATTTCTGCAAATATTACATCTGTAAAAAATAATATGAACGATATTCCTAAAAGTATTAAATTAAATGGTCCTTTTAGGGTTTCAAAAAAATAATTATACCATTTCTTTGGTTTAGCCAAGCTTATTTGATTTATTCCATATTTTTTTATATTTTCTTCTGCTTTATTATTATCTAATCCATTAATGCTAATATTTTTATCTTTCATATATTTCTCTATATTTGTGCAATTTATATTTCCATATTTTTTTCTCACATTAATATCTTCATTATTTTCAAAATCAGACATCTTCTATTCACCTTCTTTTGTTTTATTATTTCCTATTTTTTATTTTATATCTATAATTTATGTTTTTCCTTTTATATAGCATTTTTTTGTAACAAGTTAATCCGTAGATATCTTGTTACTATTTTTTTACTATTTTTTATTTTAAAATGCTCTATTTTTTTAAATTTATGATATAATAAAAAAAGTTATCATAGTAATTTATTTTATACTCGTTAATCTGACCTATCCGTATATTGACATAGTGTATATAAAAGCAATATACTGTGATTATAAAATTTATTAGGAGGTTACTATCTATGAGTAATTTAATCGAAATCAGATGGCATGGTAGAGGTGGTCAAGGTGCAAAAACAGCTTCATTACTTTTAGCTGATGCCGCATTCAACACTGGTAAATATATTCAAGGTTTTCCTGAATATGGTCCAGAAAGAATGGGTGCTCCAATAACAGCATATAATCGTATTAGTGACGAACCAATTACAATTCACTCAAATATCTACGAACCTGATTATGTTGTTGTCGTTGATGATACTCTTTTAGAATCTGTTGATGTTACAGCTGGTTTAAAAGAAACAGGAGCAATTATAATAAATTCAACAAAAGATGCAGAATATTTAAGAAAAGCTTTAAAGGGATATTCAGGAGAAATTTACAAAATAGATGCAAGAAAAGTTTCTATGGAAACTTTAGGAAAATATTTTCCTAATACTCCAATGCTTGCAGCCGTAGTAAAAGTTAGTAAAATAATGTCTGAAGAAGCTTTCTTAGAAGATATGGTTGGATCTTTTAAACATAAATTTTCTAAAAAACCTGAAGTTATTGAAGGAAATATGAAAGCTTTGGAACTAGCTTTAAAAGAAGTAACAAAAATTTAGAAAGGAATGATTTATTATGACAGAAGATACACTAAATGCAAAAACACCTTGGCAAGACTTAACAATTGGTGGAAATATCTATCAAGCTGGTAATGCAAAAGAATTTAAAACTGGAGATTGGCGTTCAACAACTCCTGAATGGAAACCTGATGTATGCAAGCAATGTGGCCTTTGTTTCCCTGTTTGTCCAGATGATGCTATTCCAGTAAATAAAGAATGCAAAAGAGAAGATTTTAATTTTGATGCTTGTAAAGGATGTGGCGTATGCGCTAAAGTTTGTCCTTTTAAAGCTATAGAAATGAAATAGTAAATTAATTAGAAAGGAATAAATTAATATGGGAATAAGAGAAAGATTAAGTGGAAATGAAGCAGCAGCAATTGCAATGAAACAAATTAATCCAGATGTTGTTGCAGCCTTTCCTATCACACCTTCAACAGAAATACCACAATACTTTTCTACTTTTGTAAGTAATGGTGCTGTAGATACAGAATTTGTTGCTGTTGAAAGTGAGCATAGTGCAATGAGTGCTTGTATAGGTGCACAATCAGCAGGAGCAAGAGCTATGACAGCTACTTCTGCAAATGGTTTATCTTTAATGTGGGAAATGGTTTACATTGCTTCAAGTTTAAGATTACCTATAGTTATGTCTTTAGTAAATAGAGCTGTTTCAGGTCCTTTAAATATTCATAATGATCATTCTGATGCAATGGGAGTAAGAGACGCTGGTTGGATTATGCTATTTTCTGAAACAAACCAAGAAGCATATGATAACTTACTTATGGCTCACAGAATAGCTGAGCATAAAGATGTTTTACTTCCTTTGATGGTTTGCCAAGATGGTTTTATTACTTCACATTCAATTGAAAATATTGAATTAGTTGAAGATGACAAAGTAAAAGAATTTGTTGGTAAATATAAACCAGAACATTATTTATTAAATGATAAAGAGCCAATTGCTGTTGGACCTTTAGATTTACAAGCTTACCTTTTCGAACATAAAAAACAACAAGCTGATGCTATGAAAAAGGCTAAAAATGTTATAAAAGAAGTTTCAGAAGATTTTGAAAAAATGACTGGTAGAAAATATGAGTTTTTTGAAAAATATAAATTAGAAGATGCAGAAGTAGTAATAGTTTGTATGAACTCAACAGCTGGTACTTCAAAATTTGTTGCAGATAATTTAAGAAAACAAGGTGTAAAAGCTGGTGTTTTAAAAGTTAGAATGTTTAGACCTTTCCCAGCAGAAGAAATTGCTGAAAGCTTAAAAAATGTAAAAGCTGTTGCTGTGCTTGATAAAGCAGATTCTTTAAATGGTGCTGGTGGAGCTCTATTTGAAGATGTTGTTTCTGGAATGTTTGTAAGCAATATAAATGTTCCTACAGTAAATTATATATACGGTATTGGTGGTAGAGATACTACTTCTAAAGAAATTGAATCTGTATATAATGATTTACAAAAAATAGTAAATGGAGAAAAAATTGAAAATCCATATAGATATTTAGGATTAAGGGGGGAAAATTAGTATGGCATATAATCATAAAGAAGTTATAGCAAATAGACCTTCAAGATTATCTTCTGGACACAGAATGTGTGCTGGTTGTGGAGCACCTGCTGTTGCTAGAATGATTTTAAGAGCAGTTAAACCTGAAGACCATGCAGTTATTGCTGGTGCTACTGGATGTATGGAGGTTTCTACTTTTATATATCCTTATACAGCTTGGGAAGATTCTTTTATTCATACTGCATTTGAATGTGCTGGTGCAACTTTATCTGGAGTTGAAGCAGCTTACAAATCTTTAAAATCACAAGGAAAATTACCAGAAAATAAAGATACTAAATTTATAGCTTTTGGTGGAGATGGTGGTACTTATGATATAGGACTTCAAAGTTTGTCTGGTGCTATGGAAAGAGGACATGATATGGTATATGTATGTTATGATAATGGTGCATATATGAATACTGGTATTCAACGTTCTTCTGCTACACCAAAATTTGCAGATACAACAACTTCTCCAGCAGGAAGTGTTGTTCCTGGTAAAATGCAACCTAGAAAAGACTTAGCAAAAATAATGGTTGGTCATCATATTCCTTATGTTGCACAAACAATAGCTCTTAATAATTTTAAAGATCTATATGAAAAATCTGAAAAAGCTATATATACTCCTGGAGCAGCATTTCTTAATGTACTTGCTCCTTGTCCAAGAGGTTGGGGTTACAATACAGAAGATTTAATGCAAATTAATAAACTTGCTGTTGAAACTTGCTACTGGCCTTTATATGAAGTTATAGATGGAAAATATAAAATAACATATAAACCAACTAACAAATTACCTGTTGAAGAATTCTTAAAACCTCAAAAGAGATTTAAACATATGTTTAAACCAGGTAATGAATGGATGATTGAAGAATTCCAAAAAGAAGTAGATTGTAGATGGCAAGAATTACTTGATTTAGAAGAAATTACAAATAAAGAATAATTTATAGCTCTAGAAGGTAACTAAAGTTACCTTCTATTTTTATATTAAATTTTATATATAAACTAATTTATCTCACACAATGTTTATATACTATTAAAATTCTACTTTAAAAAATTTATAATCACACTTTATATTTTCTTTAATATAATCAATTAAATTTCTTGACATATTTTTATTTTTCTTAGATATGTAAAAAAACCTGTCTTCGTTTTCTTTACATCCAAATAAAAATTCTTCTAATATTTCATTAGGATACACTTCTAGACTATTGCAAATTGTAATAAATTTTAATAATGAAATATTATATTTGCCATCTTCTATTTGTGATAAATATAATTGAGAAATATTACTTCTATCTGAAAGTATCTTATTCGTCATATTCATTTCACGTTTTTTTTCTTTTATAGTTTCACCTATTTCTTTATTAAACTTACTTTTGTTTTTGTTTAAATATTCATTTACTAAAGATATTTGATTAGTTTTTCTGTTCATAAAATCACTCCTAAAAATTAAGTATAAATATAATAGCATATAGAACATATGTTTGTCAATATTTTATTTATTATCTTTTAAATAAAAAAGAACTAATAGAAAAATTAATCTCTATTAGTTCTTTATATAACTTGCTTTTAGTCTTCTGTTATTACTCACCAGCTACTGGTGCTTCAACTGGACAAACACCTGCACAAGTTCCACAATCAATACATGTAGCTTCATCTATTATGTATTTCTCATCACCTTTTTTTATGCAACTCATAGGGCAAGCTCCTGCACAAGCTCCACAACTAATGCATTTATCTGTAATTTTGTATGCCATATCTATTTTCCTCCTTTCTATCCTAATATTTATTCTATTTAAAATCATTTTCATGAATTATAATAGTCTTTTTGCAATTTTTTTTACTTGTCTCATAACTTCTTTTTCATCTAAATTAATCATTTTTCTATTTTGCATTATTACTTTACCATCTATCATAACAGTATCTACATCTGCTCCATTTGCTGAATATACTATGTTAGAACATATATCATTTTCTGGACATAGATGTAACTTATCTGTTTTAATAAATATCATATCAGCTTTTTTACCAGGTTCTAAAGTTCCAATTTCTTTATCAAGTCCTAGAACTTTTGCTCCTTCTATGGTTGCCATTTTTAAAATATCATATGCTTTAATTGAAGTTGGTTCCATGGTATTTACTTTTTGCAAATATGCTGCTGTTTTCATTTCTTCAAACATATCCAAAGTTGTTGTGCTACCTATTCCATCTGTTCCAAGCCCTACATTTATTCCATTTTTTCTAAGTTTTATTACATCACATATTCCAGAGGATAATTTACAATTACTAATTGGATTATGTGATATTCCTCCTTTAATTTTCTTTAATATTTCAATATCTGAATCTGATATATATATACCATGAGCAAGTGCCACTGGTAAGTCTAGAACACCTAAATCATTTAAATATTCTGCTCCTCTTTTATTGTATCTTTCTTTTATTGTTCTTTCTTCATCTAAGGTTTCAGAAAGATGTATATGTATACCTGTATTTAGTTCCTTTGCTAAATCTACACATAATTTAATTGTCTCTGGACTACATGTATATGGAGCATGTGGTGATGCAAATACTTTTATTCTGCTGTTTGGTTTATTATACTTCTTAGCATATTCTCTTGTTCTTTCTAGTTTATCTCTAATAGAGTCATCTGTTATAGACCAAGCAACAACAGCTCTTAGTCCAGTATTTTCAATCGCTTCAATTGTCCTATTCATTCCAAAATACATATCATTACAAGTTGTAGTACCTGATCTTATCATTTCTAAACAAGAAAGATATGAATTCCAATATATATCTTCTGGTTCTAGTTTATCTTCAACAGGGAATATTGCATTTTCTAGCCAGTCCATTAGTTTTCTATCATCTTTATATCCTCTAAAAATACTCATAGCTAAGTGCGTATGTGTATTTACTATACCTGGCATGATTAACATATTTTTTGCATTTATTTTTAAGTCTACTTCTTCATCTATATCTTTTTCAATTTTTTTAATTATATTATTATCTATTAAAATATCAGCTTTTCTTACATTTGGTAATTCTTCATCTACCATATCTAATACATTTGCATTTGTTATAAGTGTTTTCATATATATTTCCCCTTGAATTATTGCATTTTTAATTTAGATTATTTAAATATCATTAGGTCCATTTTTTTCATCAGATTTTTCTAATTTTTCTAATTTCTTTAATTCTTCCAAATCTTCTAAATTTTCAACTTCTAGTTTATCATCTTCAACATCTACATCTTTTATTACCAAAATATCTTTTGCATCATATTTTCTAAAATATATGTCTTCCCCATCTTGATATTTTACTCTTACTTTTTCTTTTAAGGTTTCTACTGAACACACTTCTCCTGTTCCATCTTCTGTTTTTACAATAGCGCCTATCTTTGGTAAACTTTTAAGTTTTTCCTCATATACTTCTTGCTCATATTTTAAGCAACACATAAGTCTACCACAATTACCTGAAATTTTTGATGGATTAAGTGATATGTTTTGCTCTTTTGCCATTTTTATTGAAACAGTTTCAAAATTTCCTAGAAATGAACAACAGCATAGTTCTCTACCACACATTCCATTTCCACCAATTCTTTTTACTTCATCTCTTACACCTATTTGTCTTAATTCTATTCTAGTTCTAAATACTGATGCTAAATCTTTTACTAGCTCTCTAAAATCAATTCTTCCATCAGCAGTAAAATAAAATACAATTTTACTTCCATCATATTTATATTCAACATCAACTAGTTTCATGTCTAATTCATGTTTGTTAATTTTTTCTAAGCATATCTTAAAAGCATCTTCTTCTTTTGCCTTATTTTCTAATCTCATTTTTTCATCTTTATCTGTAGTTACTCTTATTACTTTCTTTAGTGGTTCTGTAACATCATTTTCTTCTACTTCTTTTTTTGCTATAACAACTTCTCCATACTCTTCTCCCATAGCTGTATCTACTATTACGTGCATTCCATTTTCTAATTTTAAATCTCCTGCATCAAAATAATATATTTTCCCAGGTGTTTTAAATCTAATTCCTGTAACAGTTTTCATTTACATCCTCCCACATCTTAAAAAGCATCGTATCTAAGGTCATGTCAAAATTCGCATTTCCTCTTAGATTATTCTTTGCCTTATTTACTTCTTCAATGCAAAAAATATATTTTGCGTTTTCTTTTGTTTTAGAATATAGACATACAATTAAATAATCTAAGATTTCGAAAATATTATCTTTATCATATAATATTTTTCCTTCTAATATTATATCTATCATATCTTTCTTTTCTAAATTTTGTACTAAATTATCTATATTTAAATATTTATCTTTATTATCTTTAAGTTCAATAAGCTTGCTAATACTACCACTACAAGTCTTTAATATATTTTCTGAAATAGAATCGTATTCCAAATTTTCTATAGCATATTTTTTTAAGTACTCCTCAGAAATATTTTTAAATTGAACTTTCATACATCTTGATTTTATTGTATTGAGTATTAAATTTTCATTTGATGAAATAAGTATTATTACTATAAACTCAGGAGGTTCTTCTAATGTTTTTAATAAACAATTCTGCGCCTCCCTTGTCATTTTTTCACAGTCATTTATTATATATACTTTTTTAGATGATATAATAGGTTTTTCTATAACTTTTTCTGTTATTTTCCTTATCTCATCTATTTTTATATTTTCTCCTACTTCATTTATAACAGTAAAATCTGTATGATTTCCAGATTCAAAACAAGTACAAGATTTACAAGTGCAGTTATCTTTATTTTCTGTACAAAGAATTTTTTTGGCAAATTCCTTCGCAATTATCTTCTTTCCTATTCCTGAAGTTCCTAAAAATAAATAACTATGTAATATATTATCAGTTTCTATGGTTTTTAACAAATATTCTTTTACTTCTGTATTTCCTATTATATCAGCAAAATTCAATCTTACTCTCCTATTCTACTTTTCCAAATAAATTTAGAGGCCAAAATCTAAAACAAACAATTCCTTCTATCTTATCCATAGGTATACAGCCAAACTCTCTACAGTCTGTACTTTTTGTTCTATTATCTCCCATTGCAAATATATATCCATCAGGAACAATAAAATCATTAAAGTGTCTTGATTCTGTTACAACATCATCATTTAAATAACTTTCTTCTAATTCCTTACCATTTATATAAACTTTACCATTTTCAATTTTTACATGTTCACCTGGAAATGCAATAGCTCTTTTAATATAACTTCTTTTTGTTATTTCTAAGCTATAATATACGAATTTTTCAAATATTCCTTTAGGTACATTTTCATATATTGCAACAGGATTTGTTTGATCTACTTCCCAATCTTTATAATCTTTAGTTGGAGCTTCAAAAGTTATTATATCACCCCTGTTTGGAATTTTTTTAGTTATTCTAAATGTTCTATTTAAGATTAATCTTTGTCCCTCTTTTAATGTTGGATACATTGATCTTTGCTTTACAATTGTTGGGGTTCCAATAAAATATCTAAATAGTAATGCTAAAACTAAAGCTATTATTATACAATATACCCATTCTAAAATATCTTTAATTCTTTTGTCCATTTTTTTCCCTTCTCTTTTTAAGTATCAGTATTAGCCATTATACCTCAGTTTTCTCAATAATTCAATAGTATTACTTATCTATTTTTTAGTAGTTCTCTTTGTAGTTTTTGTAGTCTTACTTGATTTTTCTTCTGTTTTTTTAGCTTTTGGTTTAGCAGTAGTCTCTTTTTTAGAGGTGGTTTTTGAAGTTGCAGAGGCTGTTTTTGATTTAGCAGTTTTCTTTTCAGTAGTATCCTTTTTAGTAGATTTAGCTTTTTTAGTAGAAGCTTCTTTTACAGCATCAGTTTCCTTCTTAGTTGTTCTTTTTTTAGTCTCTTTCTTTTCTACTTCCTCTTTTGGTTTTCTTGTTCTTTTAGCTTTTGTTACATTACTTTCTTCAGTTTCTACATTTCCTAAGTTTCTACTTAATTCTTCTAAAAATGAATTTTTTAAGTCATCAGGCTCTGTATCATTTAGTATTTCTTCCTCTTTTTCTTCTTTCTCTTTTTTAGGTTTATTTGTTTTGAAGGTTGAAAGAGTTGTAAAACCAGCAAATTCTTCCTCATCTGGTTCTTCCCACTTTTCTTCTGGTTCTGATATATAATTATTTTCTTCCTCTTCTAAGGATTCATATTCTAAATCGTCTTCTATTTCTTCTATTTCTTCTACTTCTTCTTCAGTTGTAAAGCTAAAGTTATCTTCATTTGAAGTAAAACTAAAATCTTCTGATGCTTCTTCCTCTTCAAATTCTTCTGTTTCTTCTAATTTGAAAGATTTATCCTCATCACTTATATATTCTTCTTCCTCGACATATTCTTCTAAGGAAGCTATGCTATCATTATTTTTTATTCTATTAATATCTCCATCATTAAATACCATAGTTGAATCAAAACTATCATTACTTGTAGGCTCTTCTATTGAAGTAACTGAATTTCTGAAAAATAAGCTTTCCTCTTCTTCTCCTGCTTCTTCATCAAATTCTTCTTCAAATTTGTCACCATCTTCTTCTAACTTTGATATATTATTATAACTTTCATTTGCTTCTACACTATAAAGCATTCCTTCTATAGTATCATAACTGTTATCTTCTTTATTTGATTGATATTCGATTTTTTCTCTAGTATTTTTAACTTTTGGCTCTCTTGTTTTTACTGGTCTTGATGTTTTTGATTTCTTTTCTTTATGCTTATTTTCACTACTATCATCGATTTTATATCCTAAAAATAATACTAGACCTAAAAGAGCTAATCCTATTAATAGGAAAAATATTTTATCTATTCCCTTTTCTTCTATTGATAATTTTCCTTCTGTAGTAGCTAAACAAATATTATTGTTTAATACTACTCCAAAAGTAAATATTGTTGATAAGATTTTAGTTTTTTTCATTTTAATACCCTCTTTTAAATATTTTTATTTTTTTCATTTTTCTCTTCACTATTCTTCTCTAAAGCTTGTTTTGTAGGAATTCGAATTACAACTTCTGTTCCTTTTCCTGGCTCACTCTTAATATCTATTCTTCCATTATTCTGGTCTAAAATTTCTTTTGCAATTGAAAGACCGAAGTCCCGTTCCACCCATTTCTCTAGTTCTTGCTTTATCTACTCTATAGAATCTTTCAAATATTTTATTTAAATCTTCTTCTGGAATTCCTATTCCATTATCTATTATTTTAATATAAGCATCATTATATACAAAACCTACATAAACTTTTATCGTTCCATTTTCTTTTGTATATTTAATAGAATTTGTAAGTATATTTAAAACTACTCTTTCTACTCCACTTCTATCAGCATATACTAATGGAACATTAGATGTAACAAAACATTCCGCACTGTGATTTTTTTTCTTCATTTCTAAGTCTAAGCCCTCAAAAGTATATTTTACAAGTTCCCCTAAATCAAATTCCGTTTTCTCCACTTTTACTTTTGATGTATCATATCTTGAAAGTGTTAGTAAATCACTAACTAATCTTGACATTCTTTGGGCCTCTGAAGAAATTCTCTCTAAAAATCTATGATTTGTTCCCTCATCAACATCATTTTCTAGCAAAGTTTCTGCATATCCCATAATTGATGTAATTGGTGTTTTCAGTTCATGTGACACATCCGCCACAAATTCTTTTCTCATACTATCTAGTTTAGCATGTTCTGTTATATCTTGAATAACTACTATTACACCTGCTGGTCTATCATTTTCATTTTTGAATGGTGCAAAAAATAAATTTATAGTTCTATCATCTAATGTAATCTTTTTTTCTGAAGACGTCCAATTTTCTAAATATATTATTTTTTCTAAATTAATATCTACATTAAATTTAGAAAAAATTTCCTCAAAATTATGCTCATCTTTAAGTTCTAAAAAAGTTCTTGCTGCAGGATTAATATGAATTATTTTTCCATCTATATTAAATGCAATTATTCCATCTGTCATATGGAGCAAAATTGTTTCCATTTGCTTTTTCTGTCTTGTTGCTTCATTTAAGTTTTCTTTTAACTCATTATTCATTATTATAAAAGTATTTGCTAAGTTATCTAACTCATTTTTATTTTTATCTTTTTTTTCTAGATATTTTTCAGAATTATTCTCTTTTGTAACTGTTTCAGCACTTTTTATTAGCCTAGAAATTGGTGATATTATCATTTTAGAAATAAATATTCCCAAAATACAAGTAATTATGACAAAACCACCCAAACAACAATATATAATAATTTTTGTTTTTTCTATTTGACTTGTCATATCTTGAAGAGTTACTTTATCATTTAAAAATATATTTTCTATACTATTTAATCTATATAAAAATATTATTCCAACTGATGTTATTATTATAATTCCCAATATCATAAAAACCATAACAATTTTGGTTTGTATGCCTTTTAACATCCTTTTCTCCCCACTATATACATTATTTTTTTTATTATATACTTATCTTTCATTTTATTCAAGTAAATATACCAATTTGATATCAAAATTTAAAATTTGTTAAATTTAGGGAACATTAGCATTTAAAATAAAAACTAGATACTTTTAGTATCTAGTTTATTTTTTAACTTCTATCTGTTACGTAATATCCTACGCCTCTTTTAGTAATTAGTATTTTAGGATTTGCCTTATCTTTTTCTATTTTATCTCTTATTCTGTTCATTGTAACATCAATTGTTCTTATGGCCCCAACATATTCTTCATATTCCCATACTTCTCTTAAAAGCATTTCTCTTGTTACAACTTGTCCTGGTTGACTTGCAAGATATTTTAATACATCAAACTCTTTCTTTGTTAAATTTATAATTTCGCCTTTAACTTTTACTTCTATTTTCTTTAAGTCTAAAGTTAAATCTCCTACCTTTATTATATCATTTTTATCTTCTTGTTTTTGCATAGTAGAATTATCAGAATTCGCATTTAACTCTGCTTTTCTCAAATTCGCTTTTATTCTTGCCATTACTTCTCTGATTTGGAAAGGTTTTGTAATATAATCATCTGCTCCCATTTCTAATCCAACTATTTTATCAGATTCTGTATCTTTAGCAGATATCATTAAAATAGGAATATTTGAAATATTATAAGCATATCTTATTTTTTTACAAACTGATATTCCATCTAACTTTGGTATCATTACATCTAGAAGTATTAAATCTGGTTTTTGATTTAATGCTATATCCACTGCTGTTAATCCATCATATGCTTCTAATGTATTATAGCCTTCTTTTTGTAAATTAAATACTAATAATTCCATGATACTTTGTTCATCATCTACTATTAATATTGTTTTCTTTTCTTTTTCAATTATTTCTTCCACAAAATTCCCGCCTTTCTAGATCAAAAAACTAAAGACTTTTATTTTACTATTTAAACTTATATCATATTTAATTATTTTGTACAAGTTATTTTTCAAATTTTTTTCATAATTATTACATAGATTAAAAAAATATATCTTTTTTACATTACTATTTCTATATTGTTTATTTTTCCATTATCTTGTAACAGAACTCTTTTTTCTGTTATTTCGTCATTATTTAAAATAAATTTTGTTACACCTGTATTTTTAGAGTTACTATTTTTTACCTTTATATTATAAAGACTTGTTTTATATTTATATTTTATTTCGTATTCTTTCCAATTTTTTGAAATACATGGCTCAATATATAAATATCCATCTTTTATTTTAAGACCTAAAATATATTCAATAACTACTTTAAAATACCAACTACTAGAGCCTGTATACCAATTCCATCCTCCTCTTCCTAAAAGATCTTTATTAGAATAAACATCTGCTGGTAAGATATATGGTTCAAGTTTAAATTTCTTTGCTTCATCTTTGGTTTTAGTATGATTTATAGGATTAATAATTTCTGCAAATTCCACGGCTTTATCACCAAAACCTAAAATCGCTTCTGCCATTATAAACCAAGTAGCAGCATGAGTATATTGCCCTCCGTTTTCTCTTATTCCTGGTGGATATGCTTTTATATATCCTGGATTTACTTTTCCTTTATCAAAAGCTGGATCAAAAAGTTTTATAATTTTATTTTCTCTATCTACTAAATAATTTTCTGCCTCTTGCATACTAATGAATTTTTTATCATTCTCACCTGCACCTGATATTACAGACCAACTTTGAGATATACTATCTATTCTACACTCTTCACTATTAATACTTCCAAGTTCTTCTCCATCATCTGTTACAGCTCTCTTAAACCATCTTCCATCCCAACCTTTAGTATTAAGATTTTTCTTTAATTTTTCTTTTATCTCTTCATAATACTTTATATTTTCTTCTAAATTAATTTTTTTACTTAAAATAATAAATTTATTTAATATATCATAAAGGAAAAATCCAAGCCATACACTTTCTCCTTTTCCTTTACTTCCTACATTACTAAATCCATCATTCCAATCTCCTACACCTATTTTAGGGAAGTTTTCTATTCCTCTTGAAATTATATTATCTATTGACCTTTTACAGTGATTATATATATTTTCTTTTATTCCACTTTTATAAAAAATGTCATATTTTTCTCCTTCATCTTCTTTTAATAAATCACCTTTTATATATTCTACTTCTTCAAACAAAATAGAAGTACTATTTTCGAATTCTACATATTCATATACTGCAAAAACCAACCATAATAAATCATCTGAAAACTTTGTTCTTACTCCTCTTTTAGTTTCTGCATGCCACCAGTGAAGGACATCTCCTTCTATAAATTGATGTTCTGCACTATTAATTATCTGTTTTTTCAAAAAAGAACTATCAATATATTTTATACATAGCGCATCTTGCAATTGATCTCTAAATCCGAACGCTCCACCAGATTGATAATATGCACTTCTGGCATAAATTCTACTACTTATTGTTTGATATAAAATCCAACCATTTAATAGTATATTTAAACTCTCTGATGGTGTATTTATTTTTATAATTTCCAGCATATTATTCCAATTTCTAATACTATTTTCATAGGCTAAATTTATATTTTCTATATTTGAATATTTTGCTTCTATTTGTTTTATTTTTTCATTGCTTTCCTCTTCTCCTATAGCAATATAAAAATTCTTATTTTCAAATTTATCAAAATCTAATTGTAGTTCAATACCTATACAAGAATTTCTTCCAAGACCATTTTTATTATTCATTCCCCTATATAAACTATCTGGTTTTCCAACACTTCCATCTCCAAAAAAGTCTTCTCTTTCTCCTGTAAACGAAAGTATCTTTTCATTTGATGTTACAAACATTGTTCTATTTTTAAATTCTGGATCTGCTAATAAATTTCTTACATATATAATATTGTCTTCTTTTTGTACATAAATATTTCCATTACTTAAAATTTCATCTTCTCCTAAAACTGGTTTTATATATATTAACAATTTTAATTTTCTTTTTTCATTTATTTGATTTTTTATATTAAAATAATTTATTTTTACACTTTCTTCATTAGGAACAAAAATGGTAAGTTCTTGCATAAAATTATTATTCGTATTTTTAAATATACTATATCCAAATCCATGAGTTATATAATAATAATTTTGGTTAGAATTTATACCCGTATTTAAGGTCCAAGCACTTTTTTTATTTATATCATATATATAAATAATTTCTGATGGAAAATCTGTTGTTGAATTATTATTCCAAGCTGTTAATCTGTTTAATCTACTATTTTTGCTCCATGTAAATCCTCCTAAACTATCTGTTACAAGTGTTCCAAAAAAGTTATTACAAATAATATTACTCCATACCGCTGGTAATTTATTTTCACTATTTTTAACTATTCTATATTCTTTTCCATCTAGTGAGAAACCTCCATATTCATTATCATATAAAAGCTCTTCCTTTTTAATAGGTAATATTTCTTCTGTATTTGTTTCTTGCTTATCTTTATCTACTTTTACTATTTTATCTTTTTTATCTATATCTTCACATTCTTTAATATAATTAGAAATACTACCATTTTTAGCATTTAAAACTATATTTGCTTTGAATTTTATAGTTTCAAAGTCTTCTTTAAGAAGTTCATATTTATTTAGTATAAATATTCCAGAATTTACATTTATTAAATATTGTAACTGCTTGTTTGATATAACTTCATTTATATTTTCTCTTATAAATCTATCATAAATATTTTTTTCATTATTTAAAATAATTAAATCCACTAATATATTTTTAGCTCTATAATATTCAAAACAATTTATAATTTCTTCTATTACATACATATATTCTATACTATCTATTTCTACTAATATTATTGGTAAATCACCTGATATTCCATATTTCCATAAACTATTTTTCTGATATTCACCATTTAAATTATTTTCTTTAAATATATTTTTATTTAGAATATATGACATAAATTTTTGATATAATTCTAATTTTTCTGAACTAATTCTTAAATATTTGCTTTCTTCTTCACTTCTTGCTTTTGCTATATTTAGAGTTCTTATAATTTCCTCTTCACTTTTCATATTTTCTAAATTTTCAATACATTCTTCTTTATTATTTGAAACTGATATTATTAAATTTACAATTAAAAGATCTTTAGGATAAATTTTTATAGTTTTTTTCATACTTATTATAGGGTCAGTAACTTGTTTTATATTACTTGAAAAAATTTTATTATTTTTAATCATACTTGGAATTCCATTTTCTTCTCTTCCCAAATATTTTTCTCTATCTATTTCATATTCAAAATCCACAATTTGTTCGTTTTCTGTGTATAAGTTTGTGGATAAATATATTTTTTCCGTAAGATTTCTGTCTCTTTTTTCCACAATGATATTTTCATTTTCTTCTTCAAATTTTAAAAATAATTTATTAAATGCAGGGTGTGAATATTCTTGCATTTTTGGTGACAGTGATGGTTCAAATTCGCTTATAATCTCTAAAATTTCTTCATTACTTCCCAAGTTTTCTATTTCTAATCTTCTTATTTCCACAGCCTTATTGGGATCAATAGTCACAATTTGTTCTATCTTTAAATTGTTCTCAATTTTGGTAAATTTAGCTTTATCTGGTGAAAATACCACTTTGCAATTTTCTTCTGCTTTTATTACTTTCTTATTTTTAATATTTTTAATATAGAAAAATATTCCTTGCTTTATTTCAGAAGTATCTTTATAATTATTTACCATTTTTCCTTCAAATTCACTAATACTTCTTAAGGTATCATCTACTATAACTTTATATTTTTCGTTAGATATTACATTTATATTTCTTAATCTTCTATTTGTTATAGCTTCAAACTCAACATATCCTGCATCAGTATTTGTTCTATTTTTTTCTATCTTTTCTTTTCTTTCTTTTGTTATTATCGTATCTTTAGGCATTCTTTCTTGAAGTAATATATCTACAGCTTCTATTTCTGGATTGCTACTAAATCTTCTTTTTAAGATATTATTGTTTATTGCATTATTTATAGAAAGTAATATTAAACCTTGATGATGGGCCATATAAGTTTTAACAACTTCTTTTCTACTATGATTTTTTAGTCTTACCGGAGTATAATCTATTGATTCATAAAATCCATATCTTCCTATTCCTCCCTCTTCTTCTATATGTCTTAAATTCTCTACTGCTTTTTCTGGCTCATCTTCTAAAGATAAAAAAGTACTATAGGGTGATATTACCCAATCATCTTCTAATCCTCTTTTTAGTCCTAACCATGGAACTCCAAATGCTTTATATTGATAGTTATTATTTAAATCTTTAAGATTAAAAGCTGACTCTGATATTCCCCATGGTATTCCTAATTTTTTTGCATATTCTATTTGGCTCATTACAGCAAATTTACTTGCTTCATCTAATAGGCTTCCTTTATATCTTTTTATATTAATATTAGGCATTAAATATTCAAAAGCTGTTCCTGTCCATGATATTAGCCCTTTATATTTTTTTAAATTTGTAAGAGTTCTACTTAAGTTATTCCAATGTTTCACTGGAACATCCCTTTTAGCAATTGCTATAAGGCTTGCTTGCCTTGCTTCAGATGCTAAAAAATCATAATACGAATCTGTTAATTTATTTTCTTCTAAATTAAAACCTATTGATAAAAGCTTGTCTTCACTACTATATAATTTAGAAAAGTCTGTATTATCAATTAATTTTACAATATCCTCTAAAAGATTTTGTACATCACATTTATTTTTATTTTCTATTAAAAATTGTTTTACTATATATAAATACCCAACAAAATTTCCACTATCTACTGTTGATATATATCTTGGAACTAATGGAGCTAAAGTTTTAGTATTATACCAGTTATATAGATGTCCATTCCATTTAGAAAGTATATTAATTGTATTTGTTATTTTTTCAATATATTCTATAGCTTTTTTTAGTTTTATATACCCTAAATCATAAGCTGATATTATAGCTAAATATTCTAGACCAATATTAGTAGACGACGTTCTATCTACAATTTTTTTGTTTCTACTTTCCTGATAATTATCTATCATTAAAAAATTATTGCTTTCATTAATATAATCTTCAAAGAATTCCCATGTTTTCTTGCCAATATCTTCTAAATATTTTTTATCTTTTGAATTGAATTCAAAATTTTCTTCTTTATCTAAGCTTATATACCATGCAAATATTGGTGATATTATCCATAAAACACCTAATATTCTTATAATAATACTGTTTATTACCAGTGCAAAAATTCCAATTATAGGATTTATCTTCATTTCACAATAATATGATTTTAAATCAGTTTTTGAATTTCTTTCTCCATCTTCTGCGGTGGTCCATTCTAATAATTTAGTTTTATTTTTCATTCTATATATACTTCTTATTATTGCATCTAAATTTTTATACATTTGGTAAGGAAAAAATGATATTTCTAAAAATATTTTCAAAAAGCTTGTTTGAAGATGTCCTAAATCTTTAGAAAATTTCTTGTGTGCATATACAGTTCCTTCTAAGGTGCTTTCCTTAAAAATTATATAATTTATTATATCTAATATATATGTTATACATATTGAAATAAGTGATATTAGGACAATAGGCACATTTATTTTATAACTCATAAATAGATTTGATACTCCTAAAATTATTCCTGCAAATCCAAATATGTGCAATATACTTCTTCTTAAGTTATCATAAATTTTATATTTAGATAAAATATTAAGTTTTGGACTTATAATCCATTTTATAATCTGCCAATCTCCTCTTATCCATCTATGGTTTCTAAGGATATATGGTATATATTTTGTAGGATATCCATCTAGAAGCATTATATCTGTGATAAGTCCACACCTTAAAAAATTTCCTTCTAATAAGTCATGACTTAGAACTGTGTTTTCTGGTATCTCGTTTTCTAAAATCTTGTTATAGACTTCCACATCATAAATGCCTTTACCTGTAAAAATTCCCTCTTTAAAATAATCTTGATATATATCAGAAATTGCATTAGTGTAAAAATCTATTCCACCTTGCATGCTATATAGTTCAACAAAATATGATTTTTTAGATAATTCTAAATCCATTCCTATCCTTGGTTGCATTATTCCATAGCCATCTATTACTTTGTTTTCCTCTATAACTGGTCTATTTAAAACATGACTCATTGCACCAATTAATTTTCCTGCAGACTCTAAGTTTAAGTTCGTATCACTATCTAAAGTTATTATATATTTTATATCTGGCTTTATATCTTTTTGTAGTTCAATAGTATTTGCTAAAAAATTATTTTCTGCTTTATTTTTTATATAGTTATTAAAACTAACTATAAGTCCCCTTTTTCTCTCCCAGCCAATATATGATTTCTCTGAATTATTCCAAACTCTCTTCCTATATAAAAAATGAAATTTGTTAAATCCATCTGTCTTATATTTTTCATTCATTTTTTCTATATAGCTTATTCCAAATTTTACAACTTCATCATCAAACTCTTTTGTTTCTGTATCTTCTTCAGAACAATCACCTAAAAGTGCAAAATATAGATTATCAGATTTGTTAGCTAAATAATATATTTCTAATTTTTCTATCATTTCTTTTACTTTTTCTTTTGATTTCAAAATAGTTGGAATAATTACAAAACTTGTACATTCTTTTGGTATTCCACTTTCATAATTCATTTTTGGAATTAAAGTAGGACTTTTAAATTTGCTCATTAAATAGTTTAAGATTCTTATAAATATTTCAGAAATTGGTATATACATAATTATAAATGATATAGCTATAATCCATAGATTTTTAATATTTAAATATAAAAAAATAGAAAGTAAAAAGTCAAAATACAAGGGAAATATAATATTTGACGCTATATAGATTTTTTCTCCTATTTTTTTATTTGCCTTTAAATAGTGTCTTATCTCTAATTTATCTTTTAGCTCATTTATTCCTTCATCTATCAAATAATATCCTACATGCGCTTTTTTCTTTTCTTCTAAATTATTATAGTTTTCAAATCTTTTGCTTAATTCTATTATTTTTTCAGAAATATATATTTCTGAAACTTTAGTCTTCTTTGAAATAGTTTCAATTATTCGTCTATAATACGCTTTACTTTCTTGATCCATATCATTATATACCTTAGCTGGATCTAGTTTTAAAATTTCTTCAGATACATTCATATATCCAAATAATTCATTAAAATTAATTCTATTTATATCTCTTATACTCTTTATACAGTTTCCTGTAGTTATTTTTAAGTTTGCTATAGAGAAATGTTCCTTTTGTATTACATCTGATATAGTTAATCCTAATTTATCAACTTCTTTTTCTAAAATTTCCTGATATATTATAGCTTTCTTCCCATATTTTTTTAATCTATAGGACATATACTCAATAAATGGATATTTGTACTTATTATCAACAATATATCTATTTTTTAAATTAATAAATTTCATTTCTTTATTATTTTTTTGTTCTACTATTCTTTCTATTATACTTTCTACTCTATATTTTTGAACTTGTGAAGAATATATCTTTTCACATATTTCTCTAATATGAGATATAATAGAAATCTTTAAAAAGATTCCTATATTATTAATCTCTTCCATACTTAGCAGTTTTTTTCTTTGATATGAATTTAATGCTAAATCAATTGTTTCTCTATCTATTTTGCAATCTGTAAAAGCTGTAATCTCTTCAGCCAATACATATGCTCTAGCAAAGCCTTTATATCTTCCATTTGATATTCCAATCATATTCTTGTATTTTTTCAAGTTTAATTCTTTTTCTATAGATTTAACAGCCTCTTCTACAATATAAAAATTATCTAAAATCCATTCTCCTGCTGAGTGAATTTTTATTTCTAATTTTATATGTCTGTTTAATAATTTATAAGTTTCTAATATAAACTTATAATCTTTAATTAACTTTGAAATAGGATAAGTATCTTTACTTGAATTGTTGCTTATATTATGCTCTGCTGCAATTTTTTCCATATATCTACTTAATTGATTTTTATCTAATAATGCTCCTCTTATGTTTAACTCTCTATAGTTTTTCATAAAAACCCCTTTTTACCAATTTTTCTTTTATTATTCTAGTCTTTCCAGCGTTTCTAATTTTATACAACTATATATTTGTTTTTATCAGTATTTTATTGTATAATTTTAACTAACAAAATTTTATAAAGTAGAAAGGAAAATTATGGAATATAGAAAAATATTAGAAAATTTATCACCCTATAAACCCGGAAAAAATTTAGAAGAAATAAAAAAAGAATATGGTCTTGATGAAATAGTAAAATTAGCATCAAATGAAAATCCTTATGGAACATCACCCAAAGTTTTAAAGTCTTTGTCAGAAATAGATATTTTAGAAACTTATCCTGATAATTATTGTACTAAGCTTAGAAAAAAATTATCTAAAAAGTATGATATCCCTGAAGACTATTTTATATTTGGAAATGGTTCTGTTGAAATAATTCAAATGATTTCTAGAATATTATTAGACAGTTCCTCTGAAGCTATTACATGTGTTCCTTCTTTTTCTAGTTATTGGTCTGAGGCAATACTTCAAGACTCTCAAATAATAGAAGTTCCTCTAAAAAATTATAAATTCGATTTAAATGGAATTTTAGAAAAAATAAATGATAGAACAAAATTAATTTATATAACTAATCCTAATAATCCCACAGGAACTATTGTTACAGATATCGAACTAAACAATTTTTTAGCAAAAGTTCCAAATAATATTTTAGTAGTATTAGATGAAGCATATTTTGAATTTGTAAAAAATAGTGAATATCCAAATTCTATAAGGCTACTAAAAAAATTCAGTAATATCTGCATTTTAAGAACCTTTTCTAAAGCTTATGGATTAGCTGGACTTAGAATAGGTTATGGAATAACTTCTCCTGAAACAATTTTAGAATTAGAAAAGGCAAGAGTTCCTTTTAATGCTTCTTTTATATCTCAAATCGCTGCACAAACTGCTATTGATGATACTGATTTTGTTGATAATTGTATAAAAAGAAATAAGGAAGTATTAGAATATTTATATAATGAACTTGATGTTTTAGGATTATTTTATATAAAGTCAGAAGCAAATTTTATTATGATTGATGTAAAAATGCCATCAGAAATTGCCTTTGAAAAATTATTAAAGCAGGGATTTATTGTAAGACCTTCTTTTCCAAAAATGGATACCTTTATAAGAGTATCTATAGGAACTATGGATCAAATAAAAAAATTTATAAATGCTTTAAAAAATATTTATTAAATGGAGTTATATATTTATGAGAATATCTTATTTAGGACCAATAGGCACTTTTTCTCATCAAGCTGTTACTAACTATATTTCTGATAATAATTCTGTATCTTATGAATTATTACCATGTAAAACAATAACTGAAGCTATTTTAATGTTAATTAGTAATGATGCTGATATTAGTATTGTACCTATTGAAAATTCTATACAAGGTAGTGTATTTGAAACTATTGATACATTATTTGAAAATGAAAATTTAACAATTCTTAAAGATTTTATATTAGATGTAAATCAAAATCTTTTAAGTAATTTTAAGAAAAATGAAATACAAAAAATTTATTCTCATCCACAGGGAATTGCTCAATGTAGAAACTATATAAATAAAAATTTTAGTAATATAGATATTATAGAAACAACTAGTACAGCTTCAGCAGCAGAAATTGCTAAAAATACTTTAAATTCTGCATGTATTTGTAATCTATCTTGTGCTAAAGAATACTCTCTTAATATATTAGATGAAAATATACAAGATAGCGATAAAAACAAAACACGTTTTATAGTTTTATCTAAAAATAATATTGAAAATAAAAATTATACAAAAACTTCTATATACTTTTCTACATTAAACAAACCAGGAGAGCTTTATAAAATATTAGGTCTTTTTAATATTTTTAATGTTAATCTTACCAAAATTGAATCACGTCCTGCAAAAACAGCTCTTGGTGAATATGTATTTTGGATTGATTTTGAAAGTTCACCTAATAATAAAAGTATACCTATACTATTAGAGCAAATAAAAACTATGTGTTCATATTTTAGAATTTTAGGTTCTTATTAATATTGACTAAAAAAAAAATTATATATATAATTTTTTATATATTTATTTTAGGAGATATTTATGGAACAAAATTCTGATAATAAATCACTTAATAATGGAATAACTCGAAATGATTTAGGAAAAAAATCTAAAGACATTGCCAAAAATCTTACATCACAAGAACTTGACTCTGTAAAAGGATTATTAAAAGCTTATAGAGAATTTGAAAAAACTGGAGAACTTCCAAAAACTAACGAACAAGATCTTTCAAAATAATAAAAAATTTGAAAAAAATAAAATTTAAATAAATTTACGAAAGAGGAATTATTATGGGATATGCTGAAGTTGCTGTTGAAATGAATATAATATTTATGTATATTGAACCAGATTTAGTTGCTAAAATTCCACAAAAAATGAAAGACTTTTTTAAAGCTATTGCTTCACCTACATATGTGGCTCATATAGATCCAAGATTTCCACTAGATGAACAACCACTTTTGCGTGAAACTGAAATATTACTTACAGTTCTGTTTAGACAATATTGGGCAACTAAAGATGAAAAGCAAGAAATTGATGACTTAATAAAGGAAAATGATAAAAAATTAAATGATAGATATAGTGTAGAAAATATATTTAAGCAAGTTGAAGAAATAAAATCAATAGAAGATGCAAAAGAAACTTCTTTAACTGTTATAAATGAAGATTCCTTTGTATATAAATTTAAAAATATTTGTAGAAAAATTTGGAGCAAATTATTTAACTTGGATAATCAAAACACAGATGATGATAATTTTAATAATCACCATGATAATGACATGGACTAAAATAAATCCTTATGGATTTATTTTTTTATTTATATATTTTTTAATATATTTTTTTATGATTTTTTTCTAAAAAATAATTTTACAGCTTTTTCTTTTATACCTTTTACTAGTTTACTTATATAATAATATTCCTGATATTTTCTTTTCATATTGTCTATTGGTCAAGTTATTAACTGTTCAATGTATTAAGCTTTTTTAATACATTTTTCTTGCATATTTTTCTTGAATACTTTAATTTTTCATTTGCGTTTTCTTGGAAATATTCGTCCCTCTAAGAGTATCTATTTTACCTTAGTATTTAATATCTTAATCGTATCATATTTCTATACTTCTTCGTTTTTTACTCATTTTGTTTTTTTGTCAATTTTATTTTTAACCTTTTTACTACTTTATATTTCATCGATTTATTGTGGAAAAGGTACAATATTTTTTTACATTAATTTACTTTTTAATTTTTATTTTGATGTTTTTTAATAAAAAATATTAAAAATATATCTTTTTTCCAATTTTTATTCAAAAAGCATCCATTTTTATCAAATTTTTATGATTTTTTTTATAATTTTATAAAGATTTTTATAAATAATAAGGATTATATTTATTTTTTAAATCTTACTATTTCTTCCATAAAACTAATAATTATTCTTATTTTTATCATTTTCAAAAGTATACAATTATCAAATTGTCTAATTTTACGTTAACTCGTTTTTCATTTATATTGTTCTTTACATATTCCTTATATGCCTAACATCCCATCCATCTTTATTTAACATTTTTATGTGTTTCTTTTTCATAATTTAAAAACATTATTTTAATAGTCATTTTGTTTTAATACTAATTAAGAGTTTTTAGCTAATTTTCATTTTTTTGTCTTTTTGGTTTTTTTACTATTTTTTAATTTATATATTTTAGATAAACCATTTTTATCATTTTTTTATGCTGACTTTAAAAGCATAATTTAATTATTTTTTTATTTAATTATTTTTAATTAATTATTTTTAATTAATTATTTTTTAATTAATTATTTTTTATTTAATTATTTAATTAAGTATTTTTTATTTAATTAATTATTTTTTATTTAATTATTTTACTTAATTAGTTTGTTTAGATTTTTTTATTTAACTACTTTCATCTACGTTATTGCAATATTTGATTACTTATTCTTATAGTCACTTAAGTATATTTTTCTTATCTTTTGTTAATTTGTCAAGTTATTTTTCGTACCATATTTCCTCATATATTTTTATATTTTTTTCATCTTTGTATTCTTAAAAACTTCATATCGCTATACCCATTTTTATGGAAACGCTTTTCTATCTAAGTATCTATTATTATAAAAGCTTTACATCAGCATTTCTGTTCAGTTTTTTCTTTAAGTGCACTATTTTATAGTATATTGTTAATTTGTCAATTATTCTGTTATACATTTAACCTAATACTACTACCCCATTTTCTTGTGGAAAATGTAATACTTTTTTTGATAATAAACATTTTTTTATTTCAAAAAACTACTTTTCTATTATAAAAAACATATAAAATATAACTTTTTGGTTTTATTTGCAAAAAATGATAACATTTTTTGCATTTTTTATATATTTTTTACATTTTATTCATGTTTTTTGGCAATAAGTTTATCAAAATATATTCGATTCTTTTAATCACTTTTTTAGATTATTTATTATAAAAATTAAGAATAATTTTTAGTTTTTATTTTTATGTAGTATACATTTTTTATAATATTTTATATTATGTACACTTTGTTTTAGTAACAACACATAACATCTTATTTGTTATATGCCTAGCATTTGATAAGATATTTCCTTATTATTTCTTCTCGTTTTTTTATATAGATTCTAAAAGTTTTATCTCTATAATATTGTATTTCATATATCTTAACCTTTTAACCCAATCACTACCATTTTTGTCTTTTTGGTTTTTTCTATTTTTATTTTTAATACTTCAAAAATTTATGCTCTTATACCTTTATAAATAGCAAATACTTAAAGTTAAAATAGCTGATTAATTATTCAAGTTATTTATTTAAATATTTTATTTAACTATTTATTTAATTATTTAATTATTTTATTTAATTATTTATTTAATTATTTTATTTAATTATTTATTTAATTATTTTATTTAATTATTTATTTAATTATTTTATTTAATTATTTATTTAATTATTTTATTTAATTATTTATTTAATTATTT
>JAAVXQ010000084.1 GCA_022790685.1 Clostridia bacterium | reverse complement strand
GAATGATACCTCATATAAATGAAGAAACAGGTAGAATTCATACCTTTTTTCATCAAACTGTTACAGCTACAGGAAGAATAAGTTCTACTGATCCAAATCTTCAAAATATACCAACAAGAACTGACTTAGGAAAGAAATTAAGAAAAGTATTTAAAGCAGAAAAAGCAAATAGTATTTTTATTGATGCTGATTATTCTCAGATTGAACTTAGAGTTTTAGCACATATGTCTAATGATGAAATAATGGTAAAGGCATTTAATGAAGATAGTGACATTCATACAATTTGTGCTTCTCAAATTTTTGGAGTTCCAGTAGAAGAAGTTTCTAAGCAATTAAGAAGTAGAGCAAAGGCTGTAAACTTTGGAATTGTATATGGAATAAGTGACTTTGGACTTTCAGAGCAAGTTGGAATTAAAAGAAAGGAAGCTAAGCAATATATAGAACAATATTTAAATACTTATCATGGAATAAAAGAATTTATGGACAGAGTGGTAGAAGAAGCAAAAGAAAATGGATATGTTGAAACTTTATGTAATAGAAGAAGATATATACCAGAACTGAAATCAAACAACTATATGGTAAGAAAATTTGGAGACAGAGCTGCTATGAATACTCCTATACAAGGAACAGCAGCAGATATAATGAAAATTGCTATGATTTCAGTATATAAGAAACTTAAACAAAATAAACTAAAATCAAAACTAGTACTTCAAATTCATGATGAACTTTTAATAGAGACATATGATGAAGAAAAAGAAGAGGTTATTAATATATTAAAAAGTTCTATGGAAAATGCAATGAAATTAAGTGTACCTTTAAAAGTTGAAGTAGAAGAAGGTAAAAGTTGGTATCAGGCTAAATAAAAATAAAAAATCTTCTAATTTATTTAGAAGATTTTTTTATGATTTAATTATCGTTTTCTGTATGTTTTTTCTTTCTTAAAATTGGAAGAAAATGTTCAACAAATTTATATTCATCTCTATCTTTTATATAAAGCAGTCCCAAAATTGAAAATACTGAAGCTCCAATAAAATTTACTAGTAAATCTATCATAGTGTCATTAAGACCAAGATCTAAATATCCATTAGGAATAGTAGTAACTAAAGTGTTTCCTTGGTTATCTACACTGTATATTGCAGTACTTCTAATGTTATTTATTACTATAGGCTTATTATGATTATCAGGATCTAAGGAGACGCTAGATATTGAAGATACAATTTCATCTTTTTGCATATCCATTCTTAAAATCTTATCTACACCAAATTCAAAAAATTCCCATAAAACTCCAATAGTCATTGAAAAGCAAAAAGCAACTAGAGCAACAAAAAGAGGAGATAAGGTAATATGAAATCTTTCAGTACGATTTAAAAGATCGATTAAAGAAAAACCAATAGCAGCACATAAAAATCCATTTATTGTATGAAGAATTGTATCCCAATGTTTAAATAAACCATAAAAATTATTAATTTCTCCTAAAATCTCGGCTGAGAAAATAAATAATAATATAATTATTTCAAGAGTGTTAGGCAGTGTGACATTTAAACTTCTCTGAATTATTGTTGGAAGTAAAAATAAAAATAAAGTTAATACACATAAAAAAACATTATTCCAATTTGCTGTAAATATTTGTCTTATCATAACTGCGATGACTAAAATACGCAGAACAATATATATTGTAAATTCTGTTTTTGTATATTTTTTTGTATAACTATCCTCAATTTCATTAATAAATTTATTTAAGTTTGATTCTTCATTTTTTTTCATAAATTTATACCTCCAAAAATATTAAGGTTTATTAATATTATATCTATAATGATATAAAAATACAACAAAATAAAAAATAAAAGGAGATAAAATTAAATATATTTAATAATATATATTGACATAAATAGAAAAAGAAGATAAAATAATGCTACAAAAAATAAATATGTTATCAAGAGTGGACGAGAGAATCGGCTTTATGACTCCACAGCAACCTATTTTAAAATAAGGTGCTAATACCGACAGAGCAAAAGCTTTGAATGATGATTTAATTTAAATCAATATTTGAAATTTTAAACTTTTGCTTTTATGAGCAAAAGTTTTTTGTTTTTATTAAAAAATAAATATTGAAGCAAAAGGTAAACTTGAAATTAAATCTTTCTTGAAGGACATATAGAAAAGAGGTAAAATATGAAAAAATTATTTACATCAGAAAGTGTAACAGAGGGACATCCAGATAAACTATGTGATTATATATCAGATAGTATTTTAGACAGTTACTTTGAAAAAGATCCTTACTCAAGGGTTGCATGTGAAACTGTAGCAGGGAAAGGTCAAATATTAGTAACAGGAGAAATAACTTCAAAAGCAGAAGGAATTGATATTGAAAAAATAGTACGAAATGCTATAAAAGAAGTAGGATATGGAGATTCTAATTTAGATATTGACTACAAAACTTGTAAAGTATTATTAAATATTTCAAAACAATCTTCAGATATTGCCTTGGGAGTTGATAACTCTTTAGAAACAAAAGAAGGAAAAACTTCACAAACAGAAGGAGCTGGAGATCAAGGTATAATGTTTGGATTTGCAACAGATGAGACAGAAGATTATATGCCAATGCCAATTTATTTAGCTCATAGATTATCAGAGAGATTAAGTAAGGTAAGAAAAGAAAAAATCATTGATTACATAAGACCAGATGGAAAAACTCAAGTTACAGTAGAATATAACAAAAATGAGCCAGTAAGAGTAGATACAGTAGTAGTTTCAACTCAACATAATCCAGATGTAGAATTAGAAACTTTAAAAAAAGATATAATTAAATATGTTATTGAACCAGTTGTACCAGAAAAGCTATTAGATAAAGATACTAAATATTTTATTAATCCAACAGGAAGATTTGTTATTGGAGGACCACTTGGAGATAGTGGTTTAACTCGGTAGAAAAATAATAGTTGATACTTATGGAGGATATAGCCGTCATGGTGGTGGAGCTTTTTC
>JAAVXQ010000083.1 GCA_022790685.1 Clostridia bacterium | reverse complement strand
TCTTATTTCATAATATAAAGTTTTAACTATTTCATCTTCTATAGTTTTGCTTTCTTCACCTGTTATTGTTATTTGTTTTAAAGATGAATCTTTTTGCATCTTCTCTCTTTTTGTTTTTGCTTTTCTTATTTTGTTTTTATCTAAGTAATTTATTGTTTTTTAAGTTATTTAAAATATTTATTAACATATAGTGTATTCATGAATTCTATAGACAAATCTTCTAAATTATATATTATTGCAAAACTTAAATAATCTCCCCAAATATTTATTTCATTTTCATCTAAATTGCTATCAAAATCATATTTTTTCAAATATAGTCTTAAACCTTTTACTTTTTTTATTAATTCTTCGCCTTTTTCTGACATTTGTATATTTTCAAAATTTTCATCTTCATTTACTATTAATTCTTTAGTATATGTTTGTGCAGCAACTATTTTCAAAAGCAATAAGTCTTCTTCAATATTCATATTCTCTAATTTTTTAATAAATTCTGAATATGTATTTTTTTCTTTATTCGGAAATATATAATTATTGAATATATATAAATCACTAATATCTATGTCACTATCTTCAAAATCTTTGCTAAATAAATTATCTTCATATTCTGTTTCCTTAAAATTTGGAATGCCATTTTTTATTAGTTCAAAATCATATATATTGTCTTTATCATTTGTCATTGGAATCAAAGTAATATATCCTTTTTTACATAAACTTATAAAAGTAGCTTTTATAGAATTTTTATTTAGTTCTCCTTGTTTTAATAAATATTGTGCAAGAATTAATGAACAATCTGGCAATTCATCTGATGGCACATCTCCATTTTCTTTTTTTATATTTATATAAATGCTGTAAAAAAATCTAGCAAACATAAGTAGCATAAACACATAAAAAATTATTAATACTAAGTTTTGACTTAACCATTCCATATTTTATCCTCCTTACTTTTTAAAATAATTTATCTAACTTATACTCTTTTTCTAATTTCTCATTTAAATATATTCTTGATACAAGTTCTAGTTCCTTACTACATTTTTCTGATAAATAAAATGAAAATATCTTTTTAGAATCAGCTTTCATTATGTATTTTAACGCATTTGCTGTTGGATCACTTATTTCTATTGCTCCTGTATCTTGCTTGCTACAATTACTACACTTTATTCCATTATCTTTAATACTAAAATGTGTTATATTTTCCTTATTTCCGCAGGCTACACAAGTATTTATATTAGGTGCAAATCCTAATATTTTTAGAATTCTAAGTTTAAATATTGAAGTTATAAAATCCAAATCTTTATCAGTTTCTGAAATTGTATATAATGTATTTAAAAAAAGTTTTAATGTATTATAAGAATTCTGATTTTCTGTTGTTACATCATTTATTATTTTAGTAATATATGACGCATATGTAAGTTTATCTAAATCAGTTCTAATATTATAAAAAAGTTCTATAGTTTCACAAGAATTTAGAGTATAAGTTTCTCCTCCTTTAAAAAGCATATATTCTCCAAAACACAAAAATTGAGTGCCGCTAAGAAGAAGGCTCTTTGGTCTCCTTGCTCCTCTAGCACTACACCCAATTTTCCCCAGGTTTGGCGTTAATATTGTAAGCATCTTATCAAAGTCGCCCATATTATTTTCTGCTATTACTATTCCATTTACTTTTAATTGTTTCATCAATATTTACCTTTATATTTTCTTCTATATTTTCCATTCCCTTAAATTCTAGATAAGCATTTATATCGCCAGTTTGTTTAAATTTATTCCAAGCTATATCTTTCATAATTAATCAGTCTCCCTCTCTTATGAATTTATCTTTTGCATTTTTAGAAGATTTATACTGGTTTTTATTTTAATTTAAATTTATTTACTATATTATCTTTTTCTTGCCAATCTTCTTTAACCTTTACCCATACTTTCAAGTTTACTTTTGTTCCTAACATTTTTTCAGCATCTTGTCTTGCAAAGGTTGCTATCTTTTTTAACATATTTCCATTTTTTCCTATTATTATGCCTTTATGTGATTCTCTTATAGTATATATTGTTATTTCTATATCGTATATTTCTTCACCTTTTGTAGTTTCTCTAAAAGAAAATTTTTCTGTTTCTACATAAATTCCATGTGGAACTTCATCATTTAGAAATTTAAGAGCTTTCTCTCTTACTAGTTCTTCTACTAATTGTCTAGATGTTTGATCTGTGTATTCATCAGTTTCATAATATTTTGGACCTTCTGGAATTATTTTTAAAATTTCATTTATTATACTTTCTATTCCTTCTTTTTTATAAGCTGAAATTGGAACTATAGCAGAAAAATTATATTCCTCGCTATACATTTGAATTAGTGATAAAAGTTTTTCTTTTTTTACTAAATCTATCTTATTGATTATTAAAATGCATGGCTTATTAGATTCTTTTATTTTTTCTAATATAATTTGATCTCCCTTTCCAATATTGTCTGATGTAGCTTCTACCAAAAATAGTATTGCATCTACTTCTGAAAACATTGTAAAGGCTGTATTTACCATTGTTTCCCCTAATTTTGTTTTAGGTTTATGAATACCTGGTGTATCTGTAATAATAATTTGATAATTATCTTCATTTAAAATAGCTTTTATAGCTGTTCTAGTAGTTTGTGTTTTATTTGCTGTTATAGCAACTTTTTCTTTTACCAAGCCATTTAAAAGTGTAGATTTTCCCACATTTGTTCTTCCCACTAGAGATACAAAGCCTGATTTA
>JAAVXQ010000006.1 GCA_022790685.1 Clostridia bacterium | reverse complement strand
TTTTGGAATACCAGCAGAGCTAATTGGTGCTTTAGAGCCATTATTACCAGTACAAATATTATGGATTAATTTAGTAACAGATTCATTACCAGCATTAGCTTTAGCTGTAGATCCAGCAGAAAAAGGAATAATGAATAGAAAACCACTTAAAAATTCTAAAGGAATATTTACAAAAGGAATGACTTTTAGAATTATATATCAAGGAATAATGATTGGATTAATTACTTTAGCAGCATTTATTTTAGGACTTGGTACAGAAGGTGCTACTGCACAAGAGAAAATTCAAATTGGTCAAACTATGGCATTTACAGTTCTAGCTCTTTCTGAACTAGTTCATGTATTTAATATTAGAAATAATAAGAATTCTATTTTTAAATCAAACCCATTTAATAATGGAAAATTAATATTAGCGATTCTTGCTTCGGCAACTCTAATGTTTGCAGTATTATTAATACCAACTTTAAGAGAAATATTTAGCATTGCTAAACTTCCAATTACTCAAATAGAAGAAATTATTGTTTTAGTATTATCTCCACTTGTAATAGTTGAAATATTTAAATTATTAAAAATAAATACTACTAAAGATGAGTAGATAAATATATAAGTTTATATTTTAAAGTGAGTTTTAAATTTTAGAAGAGACATCTATAAATTTATGACTCACTTTTTGCATAAAAAAATTCTTTTTGATAAGAATAAAATTAAATATTAAGATTTTATAAAAAAATGTCGAAAATAGGGAATAAATACTTGAAAAATACTAAAAATAATATATAATGTTAGAGAAGAAGAGGTACTAAAAAATGTTATATGGTATGAATGATTATGGAGAAAAAAAAGAAAAACTAAATATTAAAAAGGTTATAATTTTTATAGCTATTGCTTTTGCATGCTTTATAGTAATTTTTTCTAGTTCATTAATATCATATAAAGTAATAAATAAAGATAATGAGAGTAAAGCATTAGCTGTAGCTGATGGAAATAAAAGTGATGAAAATAAGGCTTCTGAAAACTCAAATATAAAAAAAGAAGATAGTATCAATCAAGCAGTAAATAATGATAATCAATTTAAAATACAGAAACATGATGTAGAAAAAATAAAAGCAAAATTTGTACCAAATCCAAATGATAATGCAAAAGAAGATATAAAAAATATATATTTTTCGACAGAAAAACAAGTTTTTTTAACTTTTGATGATGGTCCTTCTAAAACTGTAACTCCACAAATTTTAGATATTTTAAAACAAGAAAATGTACCTGCAACTTTTTTTGTGCTAGGATATAGGGTAGAACTTCTGCCAGAACTTGTAAAAAGGGCATTTGAAGAAGGACACTATATTGCCAATCATGGATATTCACATAAGTATGATGCTATATATGAAACTCCAGAAAGTACATGGAATGAGTATGTACAGTGTGAGCAATCAATTAAAAATGCACTTCAAAATCAAGACTACAATTCATATTTATTTAGATTTCCAGGGGGATCAAGTGGTGGAAAGTATGAAAATGTAAAAAAATCTGCAAGAGATATTTTTGAACAAAATAAGATAGCATATACAAACTGGAATGCCCTAACAGGTGATGCAGCAGGAGCTGTTACAAAAGAAGCACAACTTCAAAGTATGTTTGAATCTATAGAAGGAGATGATAGCATAATATTACTTATGCATGATGCAGGAGATAAACAAGTTACAGTAGAAACTCTTCCAGAAATTATAAAATATTTTAGAAATCAAGGATACGTATTTAAGAATTTTTATGAGGTATTTTAAATAAAGATTTAATAAATAAAGTAATATATTAAGAAATTGAATACACCTTATTTAGTGGATATAGAAATAAACTATTTTTTTATAATACTAATATAAGGTGCATTTTTATTTTAAAAAAGTTAAAATAAAATAGATGATTTATAAAAAAGATGTAGATTTTAAATTAGCTTAAAAAATAATTTAATATATGAAGAAGGAAGTAGAATTTATAGGATAAATTAAAATAGAAAGCGGGGAAGTCCGATTATAGACCTCCCCGCTTAAGAGAAATTGCATAAGAACGCTATGATTTAGAATTACTGTTTTTAGAATCGAATCTTTGTGTAGCAATGTTGCACATTCTTATAACAGCATCTTGTGTGGTAGCTCTTACAAAAAAGAGATTATTATGGCAGAATTCCGCCCCCTCGACCTTAGATATTTCAGAGAGTTGGTCTGTTTGACCAGCCCATTCTTTGGGAAAAGGTATTCTTTGGTTAGTTACTTCCTTGATAGAAGGGGGAACGCATTGTGCTGCCCAGCCACCATTTGGGTAAGGAAAGATTACAAAATTTATTACATACGGATATCCCTTTACAGAATCGTTTATACTGATAACTGTTTCTAACCAGTTTATGGTTTGAGATGGAATCTCAAGAATTCCATTGAAAAATTGATCTCTGTAATTATCAGTAATGATATTGTATGCAATTTCCTTCCCAAGTATCGTCTGTATCGTCTGTTCCACCATATATATTGTGGTTACAAGAACCTGGTAGAAATGACGATTGAAATCATCTGGAGCATTGGAAGTCCACGGCGGTAAGAAAGAAGAAATGTAGCTGAACCGATGAGGTTCGACTTTCACTCCATTATCTTCACAATCTACCAAAGAGACATAAGACTCATCAAACAAGTTAAAGATGTAGTCTGTATCCAAGGTGGTTCCAGGAAAATATTGCTCCAAGATTGACTTCACAAGTTCTTCACCATAGCTTTTCCACACTAATCCTGCGCTGGCATATTTTATCCCATTACTGCGTGTTTTGTTAAATCCTATTTGATGATGGTCAAATTCTCCACCACCAATATCAACGCAGATATCGCACTCTTTCAGCATTTTTTCATCCCGTGTACGCAAGATGTAAATTTGCTTATGATGAGCGAGATACAGGAGTGCACATGCAAACACATCATCAGAGTGGAAGATGCCGTTGTGAGTGCCAATGATTAAGGCATACTTCCGATTGATTGTTACGTCGTCCAAAGAACTTAAAATTTTTAGATCCATGAAAATTCCTCCAAATAATATTGTGTATGGGTAACGTAATAATTATTATATCATACAACTTTACATAATTCAAATAAATAATAAAAAGAACTGAAATAAATTTTGCTAATATTTAAAGTTGTATAATATAATTAAATAGTAAATAATTTTTAAGTAGTTATCTTTTATTTGCTTTAGATATATATTATCTAGCTGAATAGATATAATCTTTAATAGCTCCTCCAATAATTTCTCCAGTTGTAGTATCTACAAAATAGCTGTATTGTCCTTCTGTATGTCGTTTTACAATATCATCGCCAAAATTATCCTCATAAGTTAAAACAACTACCCAAGCATTTCTAACTTTGTTTTCAACATTATAGTAATTTCTGGATTCTGTTGGAAAATTAACTGTTTGCACGGCTTCATAATATTTGTCTTTATTGTGTATTCTATCATAAGCATTTGCATTCATTTTTACAATCATTTTCTTAGTTTTTGTTTCTATCACTTTATTAGTTTCAATTTTTTTATCTTCTTCTAATGCTATTTGAATTGCTTGTTCTTCTGTAATAATTGTTTCATTATTATCGAAAGGTATATTTTCAACTCTAAAACAATCAAAATCTTTATTTTGGGATTCAATACTTATACTAATACTTTCATAGGGATTATAGATTTCTCCATATTTTTTTGAGTAAGTTATATCAATCATAAATCCATTTCCTACACCACTTCCTGTTTTATTATTAGAATAAACCTTTGAAATTTCATATTCTCCTTCTTTAAATCCAAATAATTTATAATATTCGTTAGCTTTTTGAATAGCTTCGTTTTCTGATATTTCAATACTTTCATCTTGTATGTTATTATTCCAATTCCAAATATCATACATTTCTCCAGTCTGTCTATTGATAGATATTTCATAATTATCTTCTGTTTTAAAACGATACATAATTTTATTAGAATCAATTTCTTTATAGTGATTTGTACTTACAATATTTGAATTAAATCCAATTTCTTTTAATTTATTGATTGCAATTTCTTTTGATTTTTCTTCTGTAATATTTTCATTTTGACTTTCCTCTGTAATTTCATACGTTATATCTTCTATTTTTTCTGGTTTTTTCCATATATTTTCTATTACTTTACTTCCAGCAAAAACCATTCCTGTACTTAATGCTATTCCTATTGTAGCAGTAAATACTGTTTTTATAATATTTTTAATTTTATTTCCCATAACTATATCATTCTCCTCTTTTATTTTCGATATAGCAATTTTTAATTTTATTTTATTTTTATCAAATTCCATTTCTAAATTCCTCCATTATTTAATTCTTTTTTTATTTTTTTTCGTATTCTATGGAGTCTTGTTTTCACATTTAATTCAGAAATACCTAATCTTTTTGCTATATCTCTTATGGACATAGATGAATAATAAAATAAATTTACAATTTCTATTTCAATATCTTTTAGTCCATTGATGTTTTGTTCTACATCCAAAATCAATTCTCTGTCATTTTCATACATATCTATATTATTTAAGGGTTCATTCTCAAAATCACTTATATTATAAAGAATTTTGAATTTTCTATATTTTTCTTTTATTAAATTTCTTGTGATTCCTGCCAAATAGGAATTTAATGACACCTTTATATCTAGTCTATTTCTATTTTTCCATACAATAAAAAACGTATCAGAAAAGATTTCTTCCTTATCTTCAAAAGATATTCTATTATCTGTTCCACGATTGATTATTGTTGTGATATATGGTGTAAAGTCTTCTATTATTTGATCTATATCAATTTCATCATTTTTATCATAATCTTCTAATTGTTTTATTTTTTTCACATTTAAAACTCCTTTATAAGACATCTTACATTTATATAGTGTATTTGAATTTGAAAAAGGTTACAATAAAAATAAAAAAATAATGGCATTAAAGTGTGTAGATATGTTTTTTAGTAAAATTAGCACCAAAGCATTTATTATTAAAATATTCTAACAACTGGGTAAAGTTACTTACTGGAGAAGAAAAATATATATAAAAAATAAACTAGGAATTTTTTCACATTCCTAGTTCGTTATTATGATAGTTCTAAATTATTCATCAATATATTCATTATCATAAAAATATGCATACATTTCAGAAATAAATTCACATAAACTGATGCAACATTCGTCTATAATAGAGTTATCTATATTTAATGAATTATCTAAGATAGTTCCATATTTATTAGCATCACAATCAGTATTTATTAGTTCTGGATATAATTTTTTCAATTCTTTAATACCACCATGTTTTATAGCATTATTTAATAACCTATATTTATTAAATAGTTCATAATAAGTATTATCTTCAAATTTATAATCATATTTTTTTACAATTTTATTTGCTTCTGAAAAATAATTTTCATTAGTA
>JAAVXQ010000082.1 GCA_022790685.1 Clostridia bacterium | reverse complement strand
TTTTCTTATTTTTTCATATTCTTCTAGTGCCTTTTCTAAGCTTTCTCCATATTTATTTTTTTCAATTATTTCTTTAAGTATATGAGTCATAACAAAAGGAGATTCTTTTGTTAAATTATATATATTATTTATAAACTCTTCATTATTTTCAGTCATTATATGAAATTCTAAAGTTTCATATATTGCTTTTTTAAAATCCTCTATATTTATAAATTCCTTATTTTCAAAAGATTTCAGATTTTTTGGTAGTTCATTTTCATATGTTTTAACATTTTGACAAGAAATTATTATCATTTTATTTTTGCTTACAATAGTTTTAATAAATTTTAACATTTCTTCTTCTATTTCATATTCATTAAAATCTAAAACCATTAAATTATTATTTTCTTCTATAAATTCTTTTACTAAATTTTGTTTAATTTCTTCATCTATTTTTTCTTTATTTTCTAATATAAAAAGCAATACTGCATCTATAATTTGTTCTTTTTGAGGCTTATTGTTTTTTATATCTATCCAAATTATATTTTGATAAATATTTTTTTCTATTAACTCATCTATGTATATAGTTGTAGCTTTTGTTTTTCCTGTTAGCTTATTTCCATAAATATATGCTAAGTTAGCTTTATCCTTTATAAATTTGTCTAAAAAATCTATTATTTTATTATTTTTTACTATTTTGCTTGAATCTTGTGGTAATAAATTATTTCTAGTTCCTACTTTTAAATTATTATTTATCATTAGTATATCTCCTATTTTTATTTATTTAAAAATTATATCACTCAGTTTATTTATAAATCAATTTATTTATACAATTTACTTTATTTTTTATCTAGAAATTTTTTAATTGTTTCTATAACCTCCTCATGTATAATTCCATTGCTTACAACAGCTCCATTTATACTTTCATCATATCTTTGATTATTTCCAAATATATCTGTAACTTTTCCACCTGCTTCTTCTACTATAATTTTTACAGCTGCAATATCACAGTTTTTATGTACTGTTCCTGGAAATATTACAAGATTAAATTCTCCAGCAGCAACACATACACAAGCTCTTATAACACTTCCTATACTTACAAAGTATTCTTTTTTTCCAAGCTCTTTTATTACATCATATATTTTATATGGTGCTTCTGGCCACATATCATAATGTCCTACACTTCTCATATCTTCTAATAAATAGTCATTTACTTTTATTTTTTCATCATTTTTATAAGCACCTTTTCCTTTAACCCCTGTATACAAGTTGTCTGTAAAAACATCATTTATTACTCCAATAATTGGTTCTCCATTTACAACTAAAGCTAACGAAAAAGTAGCAGTTGGAATATTTCTTGCAAACATAGCAGTTCCATCTATCGGATCACATACCCATACATAATCACTTTTTCCAAATACCTCTTCTTCTCCATCTACTGAATGGTTTGGATATTTTTCTTTTACTTTTTCTATTAAGTATGAATTTATTTCTTTATCTGCTATTGTAACTATTGTTTTATCTCCTTTGTAAGTAGCGCCATTACTTAATTTTGTATTAAAATACTTTTTCATTATTTTTTTAGCTTCTTTTGCAATTTCCTTTGCAAATTCAAGATATTCTTCCATTTTATTTTTCTTCTTTCTATTTTTTATAAGCACTATATACTCATTAGTCATTTCATAAAATTATTATTATAATATTTTGTATTTTATCATATGAAAATTTATTTTTCAAATAAAATAAGTTATTTATTAAATTCTATTTTTCTTCATAAAACTCTTCTTCTCTTGCCTTAATAATAATTCTTTTTTTAGAACTAGTAGTACAGGTTATTAGTGTAATTTCTCTCTTTCCATAGGTTTCTTGTGATAAACAACTTATATTTTCTGGAAATACTTCATATTTGTCATATATTTTATATTCTACTTTTCCGCATCTTATTGTCAGATACAAAAATTCTATTTCCTATATCTAATTTTTTTAAGTTCTTAAACATTTTTTCATTTCTAAAATTATGTCCTGCCACACAATAATTTCCTATACTATTAACTTCTGGTCCCCAAAATTTTGAGACAGATACATTAAGAGCTGCTTCTGAAAAATTTTTTAAAATATAAGTGTCTAAATTTATATCTGGTATTTCCAGCCTTGCATCTACCTCATACCCTTTATATTTTTCCAATATATTAACTTTAGGATATTTTATAGTATTTACACTTTCACTCAATTTTTGTTCTATATTATCATAAAGATTAAGTTTTTTTATAGCATATTTTTTCATATCTAATTCGTTAATTTTTGTTTTATACTCTTTTATAAATATGCACATGATAAAAATGGTTAAAATACTTATAAAAAAATATACGTTTATTATAACTCTTCTTAATTTCACTTTCTTTTCCCTATATTTATAATTTAATATATGTAAATAAATGAGAAAACACTTTCTCATTTATTTTATACTGATTTTAACTTTCTTTATTATAGTAATATACATATCCTACAATTATTGCTATAACTACAAAAACTATTGGTATATACATATTTCTTCCTGTCTTTGGTAATTTTTTAGGCACTACTTCTTTAGCACTATTTTCTACTACATTTTCTGTTTTTGTTTTATTATTAGTTTCATTTAAAACATTTTCAGTACTTCCTACTACACTATTTTCACTATTTTCATTTGTTATTTCTTTAAGAACTGTATTTGTAGTATTTTGAATTTCTTCTTCAGCCTGTAAGGATATTTCTGCTACCTCCTGCATACCACTTAAACTCATAATTTCATTATTTTCTGAATTAGCTATAAAATTAAAACTATTTTCCGAAATTACCTTATCTGAATTTTTTCTATCTATTAATTTTAATTTAACAGTATATTCTCCTGGTTTTGAAAAAATTCCTGTTATATTTAAAACTTGTTTTACATCTTTTCCACCTATCATAAAGCCTTGAGGATCTCCCCATCCGCTTAGTGCAAGATCATGTTCTAAGCCAGCGCTATCTAAAGCTAGCATTTTTAAAGCTCCTATATCTGGTGCTGATACCTCAGCTATAAGTCTTGCACCTTCATAATAATGTCCCATAGGTGAATAGTATGAAAGTTGCATTGGAATTTCATCATTTACAATAATGTCATTTTTAGTTTCTAAATTTAAAGTATAGTTTATATATTCAGGTTCTACTGTTATATTCTTTACTATTGGAACTAAAATACTATCGAAAGTTATACTTCCGTCACCATTTACTAATTTTTCTGCTGTTACTGTAAGTTCAGTAGGATTCGAAGTGGTTATATTTTCTTTTGCTTTAAAAGTTATATTCATATTAGTTTTTAAAGTATTACCATAACTTTCAACCCCTACCTTTTCTCCTGTATTATTCGCAGTTTCTCCATCTGATGAAATATATTCAAAAATATTATTATCATAAAAAATATTAAAACTATATTCTTTCAAAGACTGTCCAAATTGTATTGTTAATTTCACTTCTTCACCTGGTCTTACAATTTGTTTATTTAATTCTAAATTTAATGTATCTAAAGATACTGCAAAAGAATTATTTGCCAAAACAAAAATATTAATAAAAATTAAAAAAGCAATAATAGTTACTATTTTTTTCAAAGCTCAAATTTCCTCCTTATTTTTTTATATTTCTATTATGGCAATTTTTCCTTTTTATTATTTGGTAATTTTTTCAAAACTTTATAATAAGAAATATTTTCTAAAATGCAAAAAAATGATAATCTTTTTAGCAGACTTTTTAAGCTACTTTTAAAGATTATCATATAATTTTACATTTTTAGTTTCTATTGAAATTTTGTTATGTCATCAATTTTTCCAGCAAAATATGGAGTTTCTTTTCCTTCTTCTTTTAAAAATATTGCAAAAGTATCATCAACTACAAATTCTCTTAATTTTTCTGGTATCCTAGCTGCTGATTTATTAATCATCATTCCTGCTTCACTTTTAATTTTTCCACCAGTTTTATCTAACTCAAATTCAATTGTTTGTATTGCCTTTGAGATAAAATAAGAAGTTCCATTAGCAAAGTTAAAGGGTTTTTCTTGAATTTCTTTAAATTCTGTTTTTTCTTTTAATTTTATATTTGGAACTTTTAAAAGCTCTCCTTTTTCTAAACTAGTTACTCCTTCATAACTTTCTGTTTGTTTTTCTATATTTTTATAAATCTCATTAAAATTAGTTCCACTTGGATTTTTACATATAATGACTTCATCTTCCACCTTAGTTTTAAGAACAATTGCAAAATCCTCTTTTGAATTATAATATAAAACACTAGCTTGATTTCTTAATTCATCACTATCGCTACTTTCTTTTATTCCAAAATAACTTGCTGTTCCCGCCTCTCCAAAATCTCCATTTTCCATCTCTTCAAAGGCTTTTTCAAATTCAAATTGTTTTTTTAGCATTACATATAAGAAATAATCCTCTTCATTTTTCTCACTCCAATAAAAATCCTCTAGAATATCACTTTTTTCATTAAACTTACTTTTTATTGCTTTTTCTATTTCATTTTTTAGTTCATATGTTGGATTACCAATTTTTTTATAAAAATATTGTTCAGATAAGTCCTCTACTTTAAAAGTTTCTTTATTTAAGTTTTCTACCACATCTAATTGTGGATCAAAAACAATGTCTTGTTTTGCTAAATCATTTTTTAAATCATTCCATATTAGTTGAAAGGTTCCACACCATATCGAATCCTCTTGAATATTATCTTCTAAGGTCATAACAGTAGTTATTCCTACATTATCTTTTTCCTTATTTTCATTTTCTTGATTTGGCTCTGCATCATTTTCGGCTAAATCTGCAATAGCTCCTACTACAAATCTATCTAATATATACATTTCTGTTTTTGTTAAACATCTTTCTTCTTTATTATCTACTACAATATTTGCTTCTTCTACATAAACTTTATAGCCCAATCCCATATATACTGTAGCTGAAGTTTCTCCATCTTCTTTTCCAATTTCAATTACAAAAAATGGTTTTTTTAATCTTGAAACTTTACTATAGTCTACAGTAAATATAACAGCCCATGCTATTATTATAATGAATAAAATCCATAGTGTAATTTTCACACTTTTTTTCATAAAATTCTCCTTTATATTTATTTTTTAGTCTACTGTTTAATTTAAATTTCATTTTGATTTTATCATATACTTTTTAAAAAATAAAGAAAAAAATAAATGTAAATATATCATATCCTTTAATTCTTCTTTTGCACAGCTGTATATTCATTTCCTATTACTATTGCCGTCTTATTTCCTCCTGGATTTAACACTTTATAATTTATATCTATTAAATTTTCTTCAATATTTTCAATTTTTACTTTCATTTGAGCACCTGTTTTCATATTTTTTAATACTACTTTATTTTCTTTAAGTTCTTCTTCTCCTATTATAATTACAAATGGAATTTCTTCAGAATTTGCATAGTCTAAAGCTTTTTTCATTTTTTTATTATTCATTTCAATATCTACATTTATATTTTTATCCCTTAAATATCCAGCCACTTTCATAGCATATGTATTATTTTTCATAGGAATTATATAAACAGTAGTATTAGTTTTTTTATTATTTTGATTTGATTTTAAAATATCAAATATAACATCTAATCCAAAACTTATTCCAACAGCTGGATAGGTTTTTCCATCTCCTATAAAATCTCCTATCATTTTGTCATATCTTCCTCCGCCACCAATGCTTGACTTAATTTCTCCTGTTACTTGATATGCTTCAAACACTGTACCTGTATAATATTCTTGACCTCTTGCAAGAGAAATGGAAAATTTAACATATTTACTAAGATTAAGAGCTTCAATATAAGAATTAAGTTCATAAAGTTCCTTTGTGCCTTCTTTTAAAAATATACTTTCCTTATTTTCTGAAACCTTTATTATTTCCTCTAAGCTCATATTCAAATAATCTATTAAACTATCTATCTGATTTTTTTCTAAACCTATTTTAAGGAATTCTTCTTCTAGCTCTTCTTTGCTTAATTTTTCAAGTTTATCAATTATTGTTATTGTTTGTGATATTTTCTCTTCTGAAATCCCACATATTTCAATAATTCCAGTCATAAGTTTTCTGTTATTATATTTTATAACTACATCTATTCCTAATTTTTTATAGCTTTCTACTGCTAGAGCTATAAGTTCAGCTTCAACAAATTGTCCTTCAATTCCTACACTATCTACATCACATTGTATAAACTCTCTCATTCTTCCTTTCTTTACAGGTCCATCTCTAAAAACTTTTCCTATTTCATATCTTTTATATGGCATAGTTATGTCTTTATTAACTGCTATATATTTTGCAAAGGGTACTGTCAAATCATATCTTAGTGCCAAATTTCTATTAGCTTGATCTTGTATTTTATATATTTCATTTACAATATCATTATCTTCTTCATATTTTAATGTTAATAAATCATAATAGCATAAAATTGATGTAGAAAGTGGTTTATATCCATATCTTTCAAAAACTTCTTCTAGTGTATTAGAAATATAATTTCTAATTATCTGGTCTTTACTTTCATAATCAAAACTTCCTTTTACATTTTTTAATTCTAATTTTTCCATTTTAAAATCACCTTTCTTTTAAAAAAATTATGAAGTCTATTTCTAAATCAATTTTTAATAGCAATCCTAAGAATATAAAAAAAGATATACTAAAAAATAAAAACTATTTGTAAATTTATTTCCTACAAATAGTTTTTATTTTTAATATATCTTTTAAAAAAATATTTTTAACTATCGTAGGCACAGTATTTTTAGCCTGTACCTACGCATTAAATGCTATAGTTACAAGCTCCTACGATGATGATGTATTTGATTTAAAAATATTTTCAACTTCATAAAATTTTCCTTTTTTAATAATATGCATTTATATTAACATAATTTCTTAAGTCTGTCAACATTATAAGGCATTTTACGCAATTACCATTTTTGACATTTTATGTAACCTATGTTATAATATATTTTGTATAACTTTGTAAACAAAGACCTTATTGTTTAAAAATAGAAAGGAGCAAAGGAGAGGTTATGAAGAAGAATACAGGAAAGCGGGTAGCATCAAAATCTAAGAATCGGCAATACAACGGCAGGCGGAAATCCAGATTTATATTTCCAATCGTCTTTATAGTTGTCCTTCTTGTGACACTGGCAATATCTGCATTTTGTCTGTACCAAAGCAATCACTTCAAAAACGGCACTTTTATCAATGGAGTAGATTGTTCCCACCTTACAGTGGAAGAGTCCTTAGAGAAGCTAAATCAGCACATTTCAGAAACCAATATCACTTTAGGTTTCATCGACACAAGTTATACTTTATCAGCAAGTTCATTTGGCCTAAGCTTGAGTTCTACTGAAGAGTTGCAGGGATTCCTTGAAACCCAACATTCTTCCAAAGAGGAAATTAATACTTTCACGTTAAGTAATTTCTCTCTTGAAAAGGACCGTCTAAAAGAAACACTAAGCGAACTCCCTTCTTTTATGAAAGAAAACATGGTGTCTGCACAAGATGCATATGTGTTTTTTTCTGAAGAAGACCACCTGCTCACATTGGTACCTGAAGTAAGAGGAAATATCATTGATTTCGATACTGCCTTTAATCTTGCGGTAAATCAACTGCAATCTGGCATCGATACTATTGATTTTTCTTCTCTTATCCAAGCAGAGCCTGAAATTACCTCCTCTAAGTTCGAGGAAAACGTTTCTAAAATCAATGCAATTTTAAATACAACCATCACTTATAATATCACTGATAGTAAGACTCTGGTACTGGATAAATCTATTATGAAAGACTGGATTGCAGTATCAGAAGATGGTATGTATAGCATTGATATTGATTCACATCTACCTGAGTTTATCAACCTCCTCGAAGAAGAATCCAAAGACACTACTGTTTTCTTTGAATTCGAAGCAACTGATTTAGGTACTGTTACAGTTCCTGCAAAAAAATTATCACTAAATAAAGAAGCAGAGCTAAGCAGACTCAAATCTTGCCTTGAGAATGGTAAGTCAGATTCCCTTATTCCGCTATATCATCTTGAAATCGGAAATAGCTATGTTGAAGTAGATCTTGGCAGACAACATGTTTGGATGTATGTAGATGGAATATGCATTTTAGACACTGATTGTGTAACAGGAAACAAAGGAAATCACGACACTCGCGAAGGGTATTTTTTCTTAACAGGAAAAACTCGTAATGCAATTCTTAGAGGTTGGAATGATAATGGCACTAGATATGCATCACCAGTAAGTTTTTGGATGCCATTTGATGGTGGTATAGGCTTACATGATGCATCTTGGAGAACTACTTTTGGCGGTGAAATTTATATCGGAAACGGTTCTCATGGATGTGTAAACCTTCCCAAAGCTGCCGCTGAAGAAATCTACAACAATATCACTTTCGATATGCCCATCATAGTGTACGATTCTTCAAAGTAATCTTTTAGCAATTTTCTATAGCGAAAATCAAAACAATTCTTATTAGAAGTTTTAAAGCGCACAAGCGCCATCCTTTTTCTTAGGATGGCGCATTTCTTTATATTTATAACTATTAAATTTTGTAATAAGTAATTTAAATCTAATTATTATCCTTATTTAATTTATTATAATCTTCCAAAGCCTTTTTAGTAGTAATGGTTAATTTGTCTGGTAGTTTGTCTAAACTAAACCATTTCATATCTGATGCTTTGTCTGGTTCCATAATTTTAGGTTCTCCATTTTTTATCTTACACAAATAACTTGTTGCTATCCAATGAGCTTCCTCTTCTTTTATAATATGATTACAAACTCCCATAATTTTTAACACTTCTATATCTAAATCTGTTTCTTCTTTTGCTTCTCTAATAACTGCATTTTCTAATGTTTCAAATAATTCTAATCTTCCTCCAGGTATACACCAATGATCCTTTTCTGCCGGAACTGCTCTTTTTTGTAATAATAATTCATTATTATCATTTAAAATAAATGCACCTACACCCACTCCTATATAATCTTTTCCTATTTTCATTATATTTATTTCCCTTCATACTAACTATATTTTCTAATTTCATTTCTATTTT